>JAQUCQ010000009.1 GCA_028686145.1 Desulfuromonadaceae bacterium
CTTCCATCCGATTATGGCTCTGATTGCAATCCAGCTGGTATGGATCACCGCTGTCGTGTTCTGGATCTACTGGTTTATCGGCAAACAGCGCGAGTTCCGTGAACTGGCCGAAAAATACCGTCCTGAACTGCTTGGGCGAGGAGCCAACTGGCCAGTCATGGTGGAAGGCCTGGTCATGCTCGTGTTGATTCTGATCGGTGTGTACGTGATCTTTGTTTACTGGAACCGCCAGTCAAACCTGTATCTGCAGCAGCGCAACATCATCTCGCAGGTGACTCATGAACTGAAATCCCCACTTGCTTCCATCCAGCTCCACTTGGAGACGATCCGGCTGCGCAAGCCGTCTGAGGAACGGCTTGATTCTTTCGTCGGAACAATGCTGTCAGACACTGAACGCCTCCATTATCTGATAAATAATCTGCTGATGGCCGCCCGGCTTGAGCAGCGCCGCAAGCTGTCCGAACGGCGACTGACCGATCTGACGCTGCTGGTTCGTGAACATGTTGAACGAGAGCGAGCCACGCTGCCGCAAGGAGGAAGTATTTCATTCGAGGCACTGTCCTCACTAAAGGCAATGGTCGACCCTGAAGAGATGAGCATGGTGGTTCGCAACCTGTTTGAGAATGCAGTGCTCTATTCCCCGCAAGGCCTTGATATCTCGGTTCGACTGGTCAAAACCGGACCGTGGCTGTACCTTTCAGTTCAAGACCAGGGCCGTGGACTTGAAAAGAAAGAACAAAAAAAAGTCTTCAACCGCTTCTATCGCGTCCAACCTCCGGGCGACAATGTACGCGGCACCGGACTTGGTCTCTACATTGTAGAATCCGTAATCAAGGGATATGGCGGCACGGTCGGCGTGACAAGCGACGGGCCCGGCAAAGGCTGCACGTTTACCGTAAAATTGCCGGCGGCATGAGGAGACAGAAATGACTGACGATAAACCACACATTATGCTGGTAGAAGACGAAATTCATCTGGCACGCGGTATCTGTTTCAATCTGGAAGAAGAGGGGAACCGGGTCAGTCATTTTGAGACGGCCGAACGGGCGCTGGCAACACTGGAGATTGAACGCTTTGACCTGGTTATTCTTGATGTTATGCTTCCCGGCATGAATGGCTTTCAGGCGTGCCGTGCCATTAGAACACTCGATCCGCGTGTCCCTATTCTAATGCTGACCGCCCGCTCTGAAGATGCCGACCGGGTGGAAGGTCTGGAAAACGGTGCCGATGATTACCTTACCAAACCATTCAATTTGGTAGAATTTCTACTGCGTGTCAAAGGGATGTTGCGTCGTTCCTCATGGTATCGCCCAGAACCGGTCGAAGAGGGATATCGCTTTGGCGACAATGAAGTGTTCCTGTTGTCTTACCGGGCCAGAACAGCTCAAGGGGAGATAGACCTGACCGAGATGGAGGTAAGGGTACTGTCACTATTCTTCCAGAAAGAGGGCCAGGCCATCCATCGAAGCGACCTGCTGCAGTCCGTATGGGGTTATAGCAGCGACACCGAAACGAGAACATTGGATAACTTTATCGTCCGGCTCCGTAAATACTTCGAACCTGACCCCTCCCATCCGAAACATTTTCTGACCGTACGTGCGGTCGGTTATCGATTCAGTCGCGAAGGGGACTAGTGAATATTAGTGATGAAAGCGTCCTTTCCGTCCTTTATGAGCAGGCGAAGGGGACTTGTGGCAATCAAAGCAGGCCAATTCATCCACTTTTTTAGCTTCAAGCGGAGACTCCTGCCCTCCCAAATTTGGCAAGTTATATTCGGGGGTCTGGAAGGAAAGACGTCCGCGCTCGTCCGCCACTGTGGCCGGTTTATATTCTGCCTGCCAGTTGGAGCTGATGGCCACGGTGTGGCACTGGTCGCAGCCTCCCGGTGGAGGAATGCTTCTCCATGCGGTGAACATGGCACAACCGCTGATGGCCACAATACATCCGGAAAGAAGTAAAAATGCATATTTCATGGCGTCGCTCCTCACTATTGAGAGATATCATTTTCTGTGTTTTTTGTGAAGGCCCATACTGTCGGAATAGTACCACAGCACCCGCCTAAAATACAGTTTCAAGCAGAACCGCTTGCCAGCCGCAGGATGCGCCGGACATTGTCTGTGGTAATTCGAGCAACATCTTCCAGTGGAATTCCCCTGATTTCCGCGACACGCTGTGCGGTTTCCATTATCCAGGCAGGCCGGTTGAAAACTCCGCGATACCGCTGTGGCGTCATATCGGGGGCGTCGGTTTCCAGCACCAGATGCTCCAGCGGGACCTCCCTGGCTATGCGCAGCGGCTTGACGGCATTATTCCAGGTAACAGTTCCAGAAATCGAGATGGCAAAACCGAGTCGAACAAATTCCCGGGCCATTTCCGGAGAACCGGAGAAGGCATGCATGATCCCTCCCACCTGATGAGCACGCTCTTCGCGAAGAATTGCTGCTACCCTCTGAAAAGCCCGCCGGCAATGAATCAACACCGGTAAACCGCAGGTAACGGCCATGCGAAGTTGTTCCCGGAAGGCCCGCTCTTGTGCCACCAAAGAAACCTCATACGCAGGATCAAGGCCGGTTTCACCGATTGCAACCCCCTGAACGGCACATTTCAGCAAGTGGTCACAAACCTGATCATTCATAGATTCAGCATGCATCGGGTGGATGCCGAATGCCGGCATAATTCGGGAGTGTTCCACCGCCAGCGCGGATATTCGGGGCCACCCCTCCGGATGCACTCCGGGGACGACAAATCCGTGCACTCCTGCCGCATAGGCTTCCTGCAGAATATGCGGCAATCCTGATTTAAGAGGTTCCAGATCAAGATGACAGTGGCTGTCGATCAAGTATCCGTCAGAGCCAATATACTCATGCGGACATTTCTGCCTATACGGCATGAGACTCACAAAAACCACCCGAACAGGCTGACTACCCGCTCCATGTTCCGGATCAATCCTCCCCGTCGTTCGTGGACATCCAACTCCACCGAACGGGCGCCATCAATTTCTTCCACCAGCAGCGCCCGTACCTGTCCACCAAACTGCACGTTAGCAACCAGGCAGTTGATCTCGAAGTTGCGATGGAAACTGCGCTGATCGAGGTTAGCTGAACCGATGACGGTTCGCTCGGCATCAATCACCATAACCTTGGCATGAAGAATTTCACGATCCAGTTCATATATTTCAACCCCGCCCTTCAACAGCGTTGCGTATGAACTCCTGCCGAGCAAAAGCACAAGCGGCACATCACTGCGGGCAGGCAACAACAAGCGCACCCGCACCCCCCGACGCACAGCCCGCAACAGGGAGCGGATAATGCGGGGGCCTGGCACGAAGTACGGCGTTGCAATCAGGATTTCTTCGGCAGCAGCAGCAATATTTACCTGAAATGCCTCACGGATATAGGACCTTCGCTGACGCGGGCCGCCACTAATGATAGTGACGGCGGCATCGCCGACCTTATTTTCTGGGCAGCTCGGCCGTTCAGGCGCAACCCGCACAGGAGTTCCGTATACGTCACCGTTCCAGGTGGCCTCGAATATTGCCGCCAATTCACACACCGCCTCCCCCCGGATACTGAACCCCAAATCCCGGAAACTCTGCCGATTTGCCACACAGCCGGCATACTCGTCACCGATGTTAAACCCCCCGAGAAAAGCCAGCGTACCGTCAATAACCATCATTTTGCGATGATCCCGTGCATCGAACCAGTACAGAGCACGGGTGAAAGAAGGGACATTGAAGGCGAACAACCTGATACCGCTTTTGGAAAGTTTTTTGAAATAGGAGGAAGGAGTGTCAAGGCACCCAATATAATCGTAGATCAACCTGACGGTGACGCCACGTTGTACGGCTGCGGTTAATTCCCGTGCCAGCTCGGTGCCGATACGATCATTATGAATGAGGTAGTATTCCAGCAGGATTGTATGTTCTGCAGCACGGATGCCGGCGAAGAAAGCTTGGAAAAATTGTCGCCCATCCTGAAAAAGTTCAACACCGTTATGGCGGTGGATGACCGGCAGTTCCAGCGGGCGCAGCCGTTTCAGCAAGCGTATAAACCTGGGAAGTCGATTCTTATGCGTGAAATGATTGCTACGCATTTATTTTCGTTACGCTATGCAACCGGTATCGTTAAACGCCCAACAGCCTCGATCTCTGCGGTCATCACGTCACCGGCACGCACCTGACCGACTCCGGCCGGCGTACCGGTCAGAATAACGTCGCCCGGCTCCAGGGTAAAAATGCCGGTGATATGGGCGATAATCTCCGGTATGCGGTTTATCATATCAGAGGAGCAGCCTTCCTGGTGACCCTCACCATTAACCGCGAGTTTAAGATTCAGATTATGCGGATCGGGCACCGTCCCGGCCGGGACAAAATCGGACAGCGGGCAGGAGGTGTCAAAACCTTTGGCAATCTCCCACGGAAGACCCTTGGCTTTCAGATGATTCTGCACATCGCGCAGCGTCATATCTATGCCAACGCCGTAGCCGGCAACATACTCAAAGGCCTTCTCTGCCGAAACCGCCCGGCACTGTTTCCCGATCAAAACCGCCAGCTCGACTTCGTAATGGCACTCCTGCGAATATGAAGGTATCCGCACCGTATCCCCATTGCCAATTACTGCCGAAGCCGGTTTCATGAACAAGACCGGCGCCACAGGGGTCTCGTTACCCAGCTCCCTCGCGTGCTCGGCATAGTTGCGCGCCAGGCAGACAATTTTGCCGATAGATATTTCTCTATTTGTTCCGATAAGTTTCCGTGTTGTCATAACAGACTCTCCCCACTCATCTCCACCGGTTGCGCCAATCCCAGAATCTTCAACATGGTCGGGGCAATATCGGCAAGCCGTCCTCCTTCACGCAAAACAACACCTTTGCGGCTATCATCCACCAGTACCAACCAGACCGGATTAGTGGTGTGGGCAGTGAACGGTTTGCCGTTTTCATCCTGCATCTGTTCGGCATTGCCATGGTCGGCAGTAATCAACACCGTACCACCCATACCTAGCACCGTGGCAACGACCCGTCCGGCACAGGCATCAACCGCCTCTACCGCCTTGATTGCCGCCGCCTCGATCCCAGTATGACCGACCATGTCGCAGTTGGCAAAATTGAGAATGATGACGTCGTATGTGCCGCTCTCCAGCCGTGCCAGCAACTCCTCTGTCACCTTAAAGGCGCTCATCTCCGGCTTCTGGTCGTAGGTGGCAACATCTTTCGGTGACGGGATCAGCGCGCGGTCCTCGCCCGGAAAGGGGATTTCCACTCCTCCATTAAAGAAAAAAGTAACGTGAGCGTATTTCTCGGTTTCGGCAATGCGCAGCTGCTTCAGTCCCGCATCGGCCAATACGCCCCCCAGGATATTCGTCAACTCCGTGGAGGCAAATGCAATCGGCAATCCGAAGGTTGCATCGTATTCAGTCAGGCATACATAGCCTGCCAATTTCGGCCGTTTCCTGCGGTCGAAACCGTCAAAATCATCAAGCGCGATAGCCCGGGTAATTTCACGAGCCCGGTCGGAGCGGAAGTTGAAAAAGATAAAACCGTCGCCATCATCCAGCGTGGCATTTTTGGCCACCACAACCGGTACGACAAATTCATCATGTACCCCGGCGGCATAGCTCTGCTGAATCGCCTCTTTTGCGGAGGCTTGTGACTCCCCTTCACCACAGACGATCGCATTATAGGCTTTCTCCACCCTGTCCCAGCGGTTGTCACGGTCCATGGCATAATAGCGCCCCATCACCGTGGCGATTTTTCCGACGCCAATCCGTACAATCTCCGCCTCCAATTGCGCCAGATAATCGGCACCGCTCTGTGGCGGCGTATCACGGCCATCCAGCAGGCAGTGCACGAAGACCTCTGTTACGTTTTCCCGCTTGGCCAATTCCAGCAGGGCATACAAATGGGAGTTGTGGGAGTGCACCCCCCCGTCAGAGAGCAAGCCGGAAAGATGCAACCTCCCACCGGACGCTTTAACTTTGGCGATGCAGTCAAGCAAGATAGGGTTGGCAAAGAAGTCACCATCCAGAATGGATTTGGTGACACGGGTCAGTTCCTGATAGACAATCCGGCCGGCCCCCAGATTCAGGTGACCTACCTCTGAGTTCCCCATCTGTCCCTCTGGTAGACCGACCGCCATACCTGAAGTGAGGATCGTGGCATGTGGATATTCACTGAGATATTTTGTCAGATTGGGAGTTTTTGCCAGGGCAACGGCATTGTGGGCGGAATTCGGGTTGATCCCCCAGCCGTCAAGGATCATCAGAAGCAGTGGTTTTTTCATGGGTACGCCCTTTCGGATCAATGATGATACGGCTCTTTGTTCAGGATAGTAAACGCCCGGTAAATCTGCTCCAGCAGGAAGGCCCTCACCATCTGGTGAGTGAAAGTCATTTTTGACAACGACAACAATTTACCACGCCGGCGGAATTCTTCAGAGAAACCGTAGGCACCGCCAATGGCAAAGATCAGTTCGCCGGTACCGCTGTCACGCTGTTTGCCGACAAAAGCCGCCAATCCGGGAGAGTCCATCTGTTCGCCCCGTTCATCCAGCAAAACTAGGGTCGCGCCGGATGGAATCTGCTTCTCCAACCGTTCGCATTCCCGGCGGCGCATTTCCTCGGCAACGGCCCCCTTTTCGTCTCGGATATCGATCAGCTCCAGTGGTGAGTAGCGCAGGATGCGACCTGCATATTCGCTGATCGCATCCTTTACCCACGGGTCACGGCTTTTTCCGACCCAGAGTACCTTGATTTTCAAAAATCGGCTTCCTTGCGGCTTGCTTTGATTTCAGGCGGCAGTTCAAGTTCGGGCGCCATGCCCCATAGACCGTCCAGATCATAATAACGACGGATCTGGTCATGGAAGATATGCACCAGCACATCACCATAATCCATGACAATCCATTTGCCGTCAACAGCACCTTCAATATCGTTGATTTTGCCGTATTTTTTCAATCCGGTACGGATATTGTCAGCAATGGCCTGGTTCTGTTTGTCCGATGAACCGGAAATGATCACCATATAATCGGCAATCGACGAGACCCGGGAGATATCACGAACACAGATATCATATGCTTTTTTGTCATAGGCCAACTCGGCGCATTTAAGTGCCCGTTCAGCCGGGGTCAAGGTCGTTTTTTCAGCAGTTTCCGTTTTTTTTACTGGCATTTGTTGTAGATCCTTTGATGCGAAATGTATGCGGCTACGTCAGGTGGTACATAGTGAGTTATATCATTTCCAGCCGCGGCACGCCGGCGGATTTCAGTTGATGAGATATCCAGCGGTGAGCCAGTGATAAAGTAGATCATGTTGCCCGACTCATGCGTCAGGCGACCGGATTCCCTGTCTAAAACAAATGATCCCCTGACGGCAGCAGAGAGAGATTCAAGGGGGGTGATAACCGGACACCCGGGACGCTGGACGACGATCAGATTACACAAGCTGAATATTTCGGTGTAGCGATGCCACGTGCCTAACTCCAGAAACGAATCGCCACCAATGATAAAAAACAGTTCATCATCCGGACACCGTTCCCGAAAAGTCCGGATTGTATCGATGGAATATGACTTGCCGCCACGTTCCGCCTCAATTGTTGACATCGCAAAATCTTGCTTCCCGGCAATAGCCATACTGACCATCAAGGAGCGCTTTTCAAATGAAACGTCGCCTGCCACAAGTTTATGCGGTGGATCAGCGGCCGGAATAAAAACAACCCTGTCGAGCAGGCATGCAGCCTGGGCCTCTCCGGCAATGCGTAGATGGGCATTGTGAACCGGATTGAAACTTCCCCCCAACAAGCCGATTCTCATGTCATCAAAATCTTGTTTTTAAGTATCAGCATTTCAAACGCCAGCGACGCCTTGTAAACCACTCTCTGAAGCTCAAGCAACCGTTTTCCAAGCGCTTCCATTTCGCCCGAAACAACCACGGCAGCCACGACTTTATTGAGCAAGATAATCGGCAGAACCAAAAGCGGCGTCGTAGACAAGGTCCGCAGGGTTTTAAGAATTTGCATGTTCTCAGGTGTCTGAATCAACGTGCCCATTGAAAATTGACGTGTTTCAAGTACATCCCTCATGACGGACGGCTTACTGAGGAGAATATTCAGGTTCTCGAGCTCTTCAATGGGTTTTCCAGCAGCGGTGCCGCGCCAGCCAACCGCCATGTTGCCTCGAATAATAAACAAAGCACCACCACTGAATTCCTGTTCCAGATATTTTATAAAAACGGTTGCAATCTGGTCACGGTTCTTTGCAGAGGCAAACTCGATTGAAAGTTGATCAATCGAATACCGTTCCCCCCCATGCAATTCTGTTGCATGAATATCGTCCGGAAGGTTTGCAAACCCTTCGAATTCGAGCGGAATTTCAACAGTACGTAGCTCCCCGCTTTCATTCATCATCGGAAAGTCAATTTTAGCGGTTTTAATGCCCGCTTCGGTACTGAGAGGGGCTCGCTGTTTACTTGAAAGCTCTCCTTCGATCCGCAGGTAGCGAATATCCCCCCGTATCTGATAATATTTCGAAAGAGCCGAGGTAATCCGTACATCAGGTACAATATGCGGGTATATGAGGCATCCGGTAACAAACGACACTTCATCTATCGCTTCAAAATCGGTCGGATCCGTCATCGCCAGCGCCAGTTTTTTCCCATCGATGTTGATCGGCACCACCCGGTGTTTACCTGCCAATTGAGCCGGAACCAGCGCAATCACTCTCGGAGGTACTGATGACATAACACGGGGAGAAGCCGCGGGGACTCCAAGCTTCTCACTCAAAAAATGGCACAACTGTGCATCCGTTATGACCCCCAGCTCAATAAGACTGCTCCCAAGTTTTGTGCCGAATATGGCCTGATTTTCAAGTGCCTCATCGAGCTGTTCCGGAGTAATCAGTTTTTCATTCAGCAACAGTTCACCGAGTCTGACGGCCATTTTTTCCTCTATTGCAGACAGCTTACAAGATTTGCGGCTTCAGCATTGTTCCCCTGATCGGCACCGAATACACTCCCGGCGAAGTCATAAACTTGGCCAGCAGCATAAAAACCACCTTCTGCTTTTCAAGAAATTCCGGTTTCGGCATAATATCAAGACGCATGTTAAGCAGGGTCTGTGCGGCATTGGTCCCTGAGGGAATAGTACCGGAAAGCCGCATGTAAATGCCGTCTCCTTCAAGGTTAAAACTCTCCAGGCGGGCCATTCCGTCAGTAACCCTTACCATTCCCTGTGTTTTAAGATTGGCAACATCGGGAAGCGGAAAGGCACCCAGCTTGACCCCGGAAAACGCGAGCTGTTTTACCTCCAGCTTAAGATCGCCGCTCAAACCTTTTTTCCCGCGCTGAAGTGACCCCTTACTCCAGAGATCCCCGGACACCTGTGCACCGAGAACTGTCTTGAAAAAGGGTATGTCGGCAAGTGATATGCCGTCTGCATCAAGGTCAAATGCATCGGCACCATTCAGGGCATAGGTAAGGTCCAGATGCCCCTTTCCGATAGTTGCCACTTCGGAAATGACCGCCCGGCCTGCTAAAAGCGGAAGCAGCAGTACTCTGATCCGCAACCGTTCACAGCTCAATAGCGGGCCCTGGGCTGATGACAATAACAGGTTGTCCCATGCCAGACCCGGCAGCACCGTCTTGTGAACCGCAGGTGAAAGCGTGAGGCCCTGTCGCGACAGAGCCACTGCAATCATGGCGTCAATCTTCGCCGCGGGGAAAAACAGGTAACAAAAAGACATGAACAGAATCAGACCTGCAGCCAGAAGAGCGACTCGCCGTGCCAGCAACGAAACTTTCATCATTTTGGTTGACCGGGTGCCGGTCTAAGCAGCGCCATAATAAGTGACAGATCGCAGCGGGATGGATCATCAATACGTACCCGCAGATTGCATTTGTTGATAACCAGAGGCCGACTGCCTTTTTCGAGTCGATAGAGCAGATTCACCGCTTCGTTGAGCGTCAAATCTTCAATGCGAATATCAGCCGCATCCGCTATAAAACCGTTCCGTTCTTCACTTTTAAGCGGCACTATTTTAATAGATTTCCCTTTGATCCCGGTATCTTCAATTATTTTAGCCGGTGAGTCATCCGGGCGGAGAGAAGCCATGCGGCCTTTAAGCTGATCTGATGACTGCCGTGCTGAAAGGTAGGTAAGTTTGAGCGGCATCAGCTCTTTCAACACGGCTTCGCGGGCGGCACGTTTTTTTTCAAGCGTGGCCACTTTACTGTTGAGTGCCGACCACCCGACAGTTGCAGCCAACAATGCAATCAAGGCATAACCGAGCCAGAGGCGTGTCCGGGCATCAAGATCCTGCCACCATTCTCGAATAATCTCCAGAGGTCTCATTTCGCCCCCTCCTTGAGTGTTCCCGTTAATCTGAAGGTAACCGTACCATCCGGGCGACTCTTGATTTCACCTAATTCTGATGTTGCCAGCAGCGGTGCAAGTGCAGCATTAAATGCATTGACCGCCTGAGCGGACGGTGCATCGCCTTTTATCCGCAGTTCGCTCCCCTCCAACTCGGCTTCATACAACCCATTGATGGTATTTCCTTTCGCCTCTGCCAATTTTTTCAAGACATCAAGATATCCACTCGTAGTATCAACTCCGGCGAGCTTTCTGATTTCACCTTTGATTTCTGAAATTTCATCAACCGCTTTGGCCCGGGTTGGAAAAATCCCGTGGTAGATCTCTGCGATAGTTTTGTTCAGAGAAGATATATCCGTTGCAGCAGCACGATACTGCAACCCTTTGTTTATAAACAGCAGCGTAATGATGACCAGTGCGAGTATTCCGGTTAACATCAACTTCTTGCGCAGCTTGGCATCTCCGGCGGTCCAGGCCAGCTCACCCTGCCGGAAATTGGGGAGTGTTCCAGTATAGCTGGCGTGTGCCACGGCATAAAACTCTGCCAGCTGGTGAAACGTTTCATCATTTTTGAACAGTTGCCCCAGCTCCGACGGTACTTCCAGCACCTCAACCGGTAACGGCAGGGTAGTGGCGTCAGCAAGTTCTTTCCCTGCTCCAACCAGACAGAGACGCGGTGGGAGCACCTCACCGGAGAGTTCCAGTGCCGACAGTGTGGCCGCAATCATTTGAGCGCTCAAAGCGGAATCAAACGCCCGGAAATAGGTCAGTTGTCCACCCTTCAACAGCGCCAGCGTAGTTCCGTCGCATACGGCACAGTCCGTAGGTACTCCCGGGAGTTTCGGCAGCGCAAAAGGGAGCGAACTGACAACGTGAGGCTCAATGCCGGCTTCCGCGAACTGTGCTATTGCCGCGCTGATATCGCTCTTGCGCGCCCATAATGCAAGAAACTGATGCACACCGGCCGGAAGTACATCCAGCGTAAGTTCTTCGACCGGCAGCGCAACGTCACCCTGTAAGAGTGCCGGGATAACCTCGCGCACCTTACGGAGGTCGTTTAACTGAAGTGGCACGGAACGGTGCGCAAACAATGACGGTGGAAGGCAGAGCACAACTCGCGGGGAACCGCTCATTTTTTGAGCAACATTCCATACAGCATCAGCCAGCAGATGCTCTTCATCCAGATCGATTGATGCGGCTCCAATCAGTTCTGTGGAGCGGCGAGACACCTCGAAATGGGCAACAGTCAGCCGCTTCTCTTCAGCCTGCAGTATCAGATAGTCCATGGTACGCTGTACCCTCACCTGCTGTAATGTATTCAGTTCTCAGTATTCCTGCCATGACAAAAACTTTCCGTCTGACAAGCGTGCAATTGCCTCAACCGTCCGGGCGGAATCCTTCACCCTGGCCACGGCGATGATTTTAAAAATATTACCTTTGACGGTTATATGAGCGAGTAGATTTCCGATGATAGTTTCCATCCCCGGTACCCGCGCAAGTTCTCCCGTCGATTTGAACGGTTGCAAACGCCGCTCTTCCATAATTCGCTCTGCCATCAGGTCATCAATACGATCGTCCAGCGCCTCCAAGACCTCTTTCGATGCTGTGTTTATATTGACTAATGCTAATGGCGAACCGGCCTGATTTGAATAAATCCTCAGGTACGGCCGCAACTGACCAACTATCTCGGGTGTAATCCCCTTGACCAGCGACAGTTCCGTCAGCGTCATCAGCGCACTGTTGCGGGCGTTATACGCCGGTTTCAGCGTGCGGTAATAGGGTGTTTCAGCACCACCGGAACGGGGAAGATCATCAGGATCAATCCAGTCCGCGACTGAACTCCAGATTTCTTCCGGCAGTTGCAGCCTCGTGCCAAGCCGCTTCAATGCATCTAGAGTGAATTGTTCATATTCTCCATTCTGCTGTACCAAACCGTTAATGTTGATTTTACCACTTTCGTCGCTGATTGTAATTTCCAACGAACCGGCATCGTCATCCAGTTTGAGAGGAGCTGCCCAGCTATCGGACAGCGATGTATAGGAACTACTGGAGAGTCCCATCTGCAAGAGCTTTGCCCCCCCCGTCACACCCGATTCAGCGAGAATTGAAGCCTGCTGTCCATCACGAAACCCGCGGCTGATTGAAGTATCCACATACACCTGGTGGATCATCTCGACCACGATGGCGACCATCAGCGCCGTTACAACCAATGTTAAAATCAGCGCAAAACCGGATTCATTTTTCAACCGTCCCATCATAGGCCGCTCACCCGCGGGGCAGAGAGCATTGTAAATGGTACCGGTTTCCCCTCTTCCTCAATCTGCACGGTCACCCGCACACTCGCAGGCAACTTATTGTTTATGGCGGTATCCCAACTTTTAACCCACTTGGACCCATCATAACACTCTACCAGAAAGGAGCTGATTTGGTCCATTTGCGGGTAGGCAGGAACCGTCGTCTCTTCGGAAAAAAGATCCTTTTCCTGGCGTGATAGGATGTTTTTTTTATCTTTTTCGTCAATTTGATATCTGACGGTAACGATACCTGACTCGCTACGCCCCTGCCCATCAGGCGGTGCCAGTGTCGTTAACTCCAGGGTCGATGACTGGGCTCCAAAATTGTCACGGTCTTCCACCACAAACCGGAGACGCTTATCGTTGTGATTAAATTCGGCAGACGATATTTCGCGGCGAATTAGATCAAGGGTAGCACCCAGCTCCCGTCGTGATTCCATCCCGCTTGAAGCGCGATCCCTTGCCCGTATGACGGTAAAGTAGCTGCCATAAAGCGCTGCGGTGAGAATGCCAAGCAAAACTACTGCAATCAGTACTTCCAGGAGGGTGAAACCACTATTTCGCGAAAAACGAGACAAGCGATACCTCCTTGCCATCACTGCCACGCCGCACCGTGACAACAAGTTTCTGCAGGCCGGGCAGATCTGAAGGCAATACATCCGCTTTCCAGCTTAAATCCGGATGGGATGGAGCAAACGTTCCTTCACCTTTGGCAGGGGCCTGTGCCAACTCGTCTATCCGATAGCGGGCCAATAGCGTTAGGGTAGTTCTATCGCGTTCATTGGCAATGATTCCAAGATGGTAATTAACTGATGCCAGCAGCGTTAGAATAACACTCGCCATGATCGCCAGGGACACCATCACTTCAAGAAGCGTAAATCCTCTCATGGCGGAGCCTCTAAATTCCCCTCATACTCCTTTACCTTGCCACCCGAGGGAAACACCATAACAGTCCAGAACTTTCCTGCAGCAGAACGCAGATGAATGATGACAAAGTCTCGCACTCCCGCAGAACCAACATCAAGTCGCACATGACCATCACTGACTTTCCCCAACCGCGGTATACTCACATCTGCGACTATTATTCCCTCTTTAACCGGTTGTTTTTGCAAAAAAGGGTCTGAGGGCTCTTTACCGCTTCCATCCGCACCGATCTCATAAATCTTTACTGAATCTGTTCCCGGTTCCAGAGTAAGATAATAACCGGTTTGTGATGTGGCCGCCCTCTCTTGAACGTATCGAAGAGTCGAGGCCAGAGTCCGGGCGGATATCTTCAGATTTTCCTGGTCTGACGAGGGAAGGCGCGGGATGACAAGCAGCATCACCATACTGATGATCGCCAGCACCACTACAATCTCGATCAGCGTAAAACCTGCGCGGTTATAGTTTCCCCGGTGCCGCAGTGTTGACTTTGAACACATATCAGGGTGACGTCTCATCAGCTTAGGCCATTGCAAGTATGCGCATCAACTCGTTACTGAAGAGATCTTTTTGCCACTTCCTCATACCCGGTATAAGAGCAAGCTCTTCTGTATCTCCACTCTGAGTATCCGCAACCGCTTCCAATAGCCAGTTTGGTGCCATAACACCAGGATCGAGCCCCAGTTCGACACAATATCTTTCCCGCCAGGTCTTAAGGTTTTTCAAGCGCTCCTTGACCCGTTCCTGCACTTCTTTTTTCCCATTGCGCGGGAAACATGGCAGTTTGCTTTCAGGTGTTGTCAATCCACATTCAACAGCAGCCAATATTCCAGCGCCATGGCGCTGAAGCTGACCCGACGTCATGCCCTTGACAAGTGACAGCTCATGGAGCGAATGAGGTTTGCACTCCGCTATTTCAATCAGGGTATCTGCTGACAAGACTTTGAATGGTGGGCGATCCAGGAGTTCTGACTGGCGATCCCGAAGCTGCAGTAATTCTTCAAGAATTGCCAGGCTGTGCCCTCGTAACTTACTGGCACCTTTGCAATAAAGAAATAACGGACCATCTTTTTCCGTTACCCGTGCCTGACAGATTAGTCGGCATTCTTCTTCAAGCCATGTCACACGACCTTTTTGTTCCAACTCTGCCCGGAATTGATCATATAAAGGGAGCAGATCCGATGTGTCGGCTACTGCATACGCACACATTTCGCGGCTTAAGGGACGTTTACTCCAATCAGCCTTCTGATATTTTTTATCCAATTCGATTCCAAAACGCATCTTCAGAAGTGCAGCTAGACCAAACTCCGCAATATTTAGAAATCGTGCGGCAACCATGGTATCAAACAGATTCGAAACCTCGATGCCAAAGTCTCTATGCAATGAACGGATGTCATAGTCAGCCCCATGCATAACAACGACAATATCTGGATTAGCAAGCGGAGCTGCCAACGGAGAAAGGGTTGGCAGCGCGAGCGGGTCTATCAACCAGCTCTGGTGACGGGTTGACACCTGAACAAGGCAGACTTTTTCCCGATAGTGATGGAGAGAATCCATCTCCAGATCAACGGCAATTTCTGTCTGCTGTGAGAGAATAGTAGCAATTTCGTCTAAGCGCACCGTGGTGGTAATCATTTCGCAGGTTCCAGCCTGCCTATGGAAAGAACTCAAACCGGAAACTCCCTAACAATTGAATATGTCGTGGTACGCTGCGCCGCCCGAAATCCGGCGCCGTGTATCAGAGTGATCATTTCTTCTTGTGACATGCAGAAACTGCAGCCAGCCGCAGCTACAACATTTTCTTCCAGCATTGTACCGCCCAGATCATTACCACCGAAAAAGAGCGCCACCGAGGCCATTTTTGCGCCTTGAGTGACCCAACTGGCTTGAATGTTGGGGATATTATCCAATACGATCCGCGATAACGCAAGTACCTTCAAATAATCTACACCGGTGGCTGTGATCCCTCCCAGCTCCGTATTACCGGGTTGGTAGGTCCACGGAATAAATGCCGTAAATGAGCCCCCCTGGTCCTGAATTTCGCGTATCCGGAACAGATGTTCAACAATGTCTTCCGATGTTTCACTGCTCCCAAACATCATAGTGGCCGTCGTCGGCATGCCAAGACGGGCCGCTTTAAGCATTACTTCGCCCCACTGTTTCCAGCCGATTTTTTTGGGAGATATTTTGTTGCGCACCTCGTCAACCAGGATCTCCGCCCCGCCTCCCGGAATCGAGTCAAGACCGGCATTTTTGAGACGTACCAGCGTTTCATCAAGTGTAAGTGATGAGTTGGCTGCAATACATGTCACTTCCGCCGGAGAGAGGGAGTGGTTCTGTACTGCAGGAAAGCGCATCTTTATTTCTCTGAAGAGTTCTTCAAAATATCCAATTTTCAGGTCCGGGTTAAGCCCGCCCTGCATCAGCAGTTGAGTCCCTCCCTGGGCCACAAGTTCGGCTATCTTTTCGTAAATCTGCTCACGGGGCAGAATATATGCATCTTCAGCATCTTTCGTTCGGTAAAAAGCACAAAATGAACATTTCGAGTCACAAATATTAGTATAGTTTACATTGCGATCAACAACAAACGTGACAATATTGTCAGGATGAAGTTTCCGCCTTATTTGGTCAGCGCTCTTCCCGAGAGACAGTAGATCCTCTCTCATAAAGAGATCAAGCGCTGCAGCACGATCAATTCTATCATCAACCGTTTTTTTCATAACGTAATCCTGATTATTTTCATTCGGTGGAATCAAGTTCTGATTCGAGCTTGGTGCGAATCTCCAGCGGTATCCGCCGTGCTTTGAAGACCGGGCTTATACAAGCAAGAGTAACCAGTCCCTGAACCAGCAATCTATCGTCTTTTACCCGTACTATTTTTTGGCAGAGCGTAACTGAGGATCCGCCAACACGCACCGGCGTTGTTATAACCGCAAGAAGATCATCATGAAGAGCTGGAGATTTAAAATCAATATCCAGCTTTACAACCGGGAACACAAAACCATCGCGGGCAAGTTCAGCCACGAGAAATCCGCGATCACGAAAATATTCAGTTCGAGCGCGTTCCATATATTTAATGTAATTGGCATGATACACAACGCCGCCGGCATCAGTGTCCTCATAATATATTCTGACGTTCATTTGCCGTTATACCCTCTTGATCCATATTGGCAGCTTGAATGATCTACTCTAGAGCAGATTCTATTCATCTGCAACTTATTCTCGGCAAAACAAAGTCAAAAACATAACCTTCCGCCGTAAAAGCCCAAAAAAAGCTCAGGGCACTAAATTGCGATCTATCTATGCTTTACTATTTCAGCTCACGCGTTTGCGCCTCAGAAGCGATTTTTGAAGCAGCACCTTCTTAACCCTTATTCTATGCGGCTTTGTTCCGTTTTATGAACGTCAAAACCCGCTGACCCATGTTTTGCGGCAATGTATAACGCTGTACCGATGTGACGGTAAAGCCATCGGCCATAAAGGCCTCATCACTGGCAGCGATTTCTCCTTCGGCATGGTCCCCTTTCATGGCAATCAACACACCATTTTCTGAAAGCAGCGGCGCAGCCAAGGAGACAAACCGGTCAAGCCGGGTAAACGCTCGCGATGTAATAACGCTGAACAAGTGCCGATGAGTCACGTGAAGATCCTCGATTCGCGCATGAATCGCTTCAATGTTTTGCAATTCAAGGAGACGAATAATATGTCTTTGAAAATGGATTTTTTTGGCAACAGCATCGACAGACACCATCGGAATGTCAGGCCTGATTATTTTCAACGGAATTATTGGAAGGCCGGCACCTGACCCTATATCAAGCAGATGATCACAACCGGATATATATGGGGCAAGACTAAGTGAGTCAAAAAAATGTTTGATTGCAATCTCATTATCTTTTGTTATCGCGGTCAGATTAACTTTTTTGTTCCATTTTTTAAGCTCTGCAGCATAGCGTTCAAACTGATCAACCACGTGGCTCGAAAGCAACTGTGGTATTGACGACGTCTCTAGCCCTAGTATATCACGTATTACTGAGCTCATTATTCTGCGAGTCCTTTCCAGGAAGAAGACTTCAAGGCAATCGACAGGATTGAAATGGCTGCAGGTGTAATCCCCGGTATTCGAGATGCCTGGCCAAGAGTATCAGGCCTGTTTTTAGCGAGCTTTTCACGAACTTCTGTGGTCAGGCTTTTGATTGATGTGTAATCCAGGTTTGCAGGAATGTGCGTCGATTCAAGTTTTTTTGATTGCTCAACCTGCTCCAACTGACGATCAATATAGCCCCTATATTTTGTCTGTATTTCTACCTGTTCGCGTATTTCTGCGGATGTTTCACGTGAAACAGCGTCCAGTTCAGCCAGGTCGGAATAACTGATATCGGATCGTTTAAGCAAATGCTCCAGTGTTGTGCCTTTCTGGATATCTGTAAGACCGCGCCGGGAAAGCACTTCAATCTGTTCGGCAGAATGAATCAAGCGAGTATCCGCTATACGCTCCAACTCCCTGGCAATCGCATTCCGTTTTTCGCTAAACAGTGCAAATTCCGCTTCTGGCACAAGGCCAAGCTCATACCCGATGTCTCGCAGGCGCAAATCAGCATTGTCCTCACGCAACAGCAGCCGATATTCAGCACGCGATGTGAACATTCGATACGGCTCTTGTGTACCAAGCGTAACCAAATCATCAATCATGACACCTATATAGGCCTGACTTCTCGTTAGCACAAGCGGGTCACGTCCCTTCACTCGAAGAGCGGCGTTGATGCCGGCAACGAGACCTTGGCCCGCAGCCTCCTCATAACCGGAAGTGCCATTAATCTGGCCGGCATGATACAAATTTGCAATCGCCTTCGTTTCAAGGGAACTATGTAGTTGAATCGGGTCAACATAATCATATTCAATCGCATACGCCGGACGCATTATTTCAACGCATTCAAGACCAACTATCGATCGGTAAAAGGCTATTTGGATGTCTATCGGCAATGATGTTGACATGCCACTCGGATAAACTTCTATCGTATCAAGCCCTTCCGGTTCAATAAACGTCTGGTGGCGGTCCTTGTCAGGAAAACGCACGACCTTGTCTTCTATTGATGGACAGTAACGGGGCCCAACACCCTCAATAATGCCGGAATATAACGGCGACCGATCTAGGCCGGAGCGAATGATGTCATGCGATCGCTGATTTGTATACGCGATATGACAGGGGATTTGAGGCATGACAATCCTGCTGGTTGAAAGCGAAAACGGTAGAGGAGGATCATCACCGTACTGTGTTTCCAGTTTTGAAAAATCAATGGAACGGGCATCCAGCCGTGCCGGAGTGCCCGTCTTAAGTCTTCCGACGCCAAATCCGAGTGAGCGCATTTGGTCCGAAAGGCCAACTGAAGGCTGATCTCCGGCTCGGCCACCAGGATAATGATTCAGTCCGATATGGATAAGGCCGCGCATGAATGTACCAGTAGTTATAACAATTGTTTTTGACAGGTACCGGATGCCGGACCGCAACTCAACGCCACGGAGCTCTTCGCCCTCAAGATACAGAGACGTAACTTCCCCTTGCTTGAGATCAAGACCTTGCTGCTGTTCGAGAACCCGCTTCATACGGAGCCGGTAAAGCTGTTTGTCTGCCTGGGCACGCGAGGCACGAACCGCAGGACCTTTTTTTGTATTCAGAATTCGGAACTGGATACCGGTTGCGTCGATATTCTTTGCCATCTCCCCACCGAGAGCATCAATTTCCTTAACGAGATGGCCTTTAGCTAATCCTCCAATCGAAGGATTACAGGACATAAGCGCAATTGCGTCCAAATTGATAGTCAACAACATAGTCCGACAGCCCATGCGAGCAGCCGCAAGAGCTGCTTCACACCCAGCATGCCCGGCACCGACAACTATTACGTCATATATCTGATCATAGGTCATCATAGTAAAAGCGGCCCACTATCCGCGTTCATGTTTCACGTGAAACATGAGGTCATTTCCCGATACAGAACGAAGAGAATATGAGGTCAAGAACCTCATCTGTGGCGGTCTGGCCAGTAACTGATCCAACCGACTGGAGTGCATCGCGAAGATCCAAAGCTAGCAGTTCAAGATTTCTATCCGGAAGTCCACCGGCAAATTGCTGCAGGTTCTGCTCTGCTGAAACAAGCGCGTCACGGTGACGAGCCCGTGAAAGCGCTACAAATTCACGAGAGTCGGTTGCCGCAGTGTGAAGAAACTGCTTGCAGACCGTCTGTTTGAGCCTGTCAATTCCATCACCTGAAAGTGCAGTTATGTGGACCAGAGCAACAAAACGTCCCTCACAAGGCAAAACAAAACGCTGCTGAAGATCTGTTTTGTTAAGTACTGCAATCGCCTTATGGCCACTCAGCGCATCCAAAATCAACTGGTCTTCACGGCTGAATTCTTTAGAGGCATCGAAAACAGCCAGAATCAGGTCAGCCTGAGGTATTTTGGCTAATGCTCTCGTAATGCCTTCCTGTTCTACAAAGTCATCAGTGTGACGAATACCCGCCGTATCAAGCAACCGAACAGATAACCCGTCAAAAGTCACTGTTTCCTCAATAATGTCGCGGGTTGTACCAGGTATATGGGTTACAATCGCCCGGTTTTCATTTAACAGACAATTAAGCAGACTAGATTTGCCTGCATTGGGTTTGCCTACAATCAGGACCGATATACCGTCCCGCATGACCCGCCCATCTTCAAATGTACATAAAAGGTCGGCGATGATACTTCGGGCCTCACCAACAGAGGCAAGTATGGAGGCACTATCTGTCTCTCCCAGGTCATCGTCGGGAAAATCAATATACGCCTCAACCAATGCAAGCGCACGGAGTAAACAGATGCGTATATCATTGATACGCTTTGACAGAGTTCCCTCACGCTGCCTCTGTGCCAGTTGCAAAGCAGATTCGCTCTTTGATGCGATAATGTCCATCACCGCCTCAGCCTGTATCAAGTCAATACGACCATTAAGAAACGCGCGTCGTGTAAACTCACCGGGATCAGCCAATCGAACCCCACACGAAAGAACAAGTGCCAATACCCTTTCGACAACCAGCCAACCGCCATGACAATGGATTTCGAGAACATCTTCTCGTGTATATGAACGAGGAGCGCGCATAAACACTGCCATTGCTTCATCAACAACAGCTCTGGTTGACATATCAAAGACGGTGCCAAAAGAAAAACGGTGGCTCACAAGGCCACCGTCAGATACAGGTTTAAAAATAGTATTTCCGACTGCTGCGGCCAGATCCCCGCTCACCCGGATTATTCCAATACCACCATTACCGGGAGGGGTGCTGACCGCCGCTATCGTATCACGGATATACATAAGATATTACTCCGGGCCCGCAGACTAATCTTTAACCAGTTTGTTGATATACATCTGCTGACCTATCGTTAACACATTGTTTACCAACCAGTACAAAACGAGTCCGGAAGGAAAACTGAGAAACATGAAAGTAAAAACAACCGGCAGGGCCAGCATCATCTTCTGCTGCATCGGATCCATATTTGATGGGGTCATTTTCTGCTGCAGAAACATCGTGACGCCCATAATAACCGGCATAACGTAATAGGGGTCTTTATCGGCAAGATCCGTAACCCAAAAGAAGAAAGGAGCATGACGGAGCTCTATAGAAAACATTAGTGATTTGTAAAGCGCAAAGAATACCGGGATCTGAACGACCATAGGCAAGCAACCACCCATAGGGTTAACCTTGTGCTCACGATACAGTTCCATAACCGCCTTGTTCATGGCATCTTTGTCATCTTTATATTTTTCCCGAAGCTTCGTCATTTCGGGCTGAATTTTCTGCATAGCCTTCATTGACTTGTAGCTCTTGTTGGTTAACGGGAAAAACAACGCCTTCAGAATTACAGTCAGGATTATGATAGCGATACCGTAGTTACCGACATATCGATAAAAGAACTTCAGAGAATACAGCAACGGCTTGGCAATAACGGTAAACCAGCCTAAATTAAGAGACTGTACCAATGAATTCCCCTGCGCTTTCAGAATATCAATATCCTTGGGACCGACAAAAAGACGGTAATCAACTTTAACCGACTGTCCAGGATTAACCGTAAACTGAGGGGATGAAACTATAGATTCTAAATAGCCGTCAGTATTCTTCTTTAATTCAACTGAAGCGATGTTATTATTTTCGGAAAGAATGGCACTCAGAAAAAACTTATCTGCAAAACCTGACCAAAGAATTGTTTTGTCATAACGCTTTGAAGCGGCAGAAACGTCTTTGATTTTGTTAAATTGAAGACTGTTATCTGAAAAGAGATAGGAGCCGGCAGTGTCAAAACGATTATTTTTAACTTTCGGGGCTTCCGGGTAAGTCATGACATGCTGAATAGAACCTACTAAAGGAGTCGCTGAGTTGTTGAATACTTGCGTTTCGAGCTTAATGCCATATTGACCCGCAGTGAAAGTATAAATTTTACGAACGGTAAACCCTTGCCCGGAAATATAGTTAAAAGTTAGTTGGCGGGACCCGGTTTTATCCATCTTGAGGCTGTCAACATCGGTTGTAAACACCGTATTATCAGGAAGATTAAAACCGGTTGCTGTCGTTGAAAACGAAAAAAGATTGGGGTCTGCGTCATTTTCCAGGGTAACTTTTTTTGCGTCAGGAGTATTTTCTTCGCGGTAGTTTTTAAGAGTCAGGCTTTTGAGACTTGCTCCGCGTGAAGAAAACACTGCCGTATAGAGATCCGTTTCTACACTAACGTCTTTAAGAGGAGCACTTTCAGGTGATTGCCCTGCAGCTTGTGCAGAATTTTGCGGCACGGATGGCTTTTGAGTATTCACAGCCGGGTTTTCTGCCACGGAAGATACGGTCTGAGGAGCGGAAGGTTCGACCTTGTGTTTCTCTGGCCCGAACAGCATCGAAAACAAATAAAAAACTGCGATTGAGAGACCTACCGCTATAAAAGCGCGCTTTTCCATCGAGGCTCCTAAATACTAATTATTGTGTTAGGGTACCGGATCGTGGCCGCCCGGATGAAACGGATGACACTTACATATTCTGATAAAGGTAAGCAACATACCCCTGGCGACACCATGCCGAATTAAGGACTCACGGGAATACTCAGAACAGGAGGGGTAAAAACGACAGGTCTGAGGAAGAAGCGGAGAAATTATCTTCTGATAAAACCTGATTACAAGGAGCAAGCAGCTCTTGAGCATGCGGATATGCCTATATATCGGAAAGCTTTACTGAGTTCCCGCTCAATATCGGAGGACGTCATTTGTGCCGATTCTCGACGGGGAATAACATTTATATCAACAGCTGTCATCCCAATGCGATTATGCCTGAAGAATTCCCGTAAATATCGCTTAACACGGTTACGAACAACTGCGCATCCAATTTTCTTGCTGGCGGTGATACCCAGTCGAGCTGTCTGAAGGTCATTCTCACACCACACAACAAGAAAACCACGCACGGTTGTTTTATACTGTGCGGAAGCGAGCTGAAGAAATTCGGCTCGCTTCCGCAAACGTGCTGTTTTTGGAAATGTGGCTACCGTGTCGATACTCACGCAAAAATCTATATTATTTTGTTGCGATTTTTACAGACAGGCTTTTACGCCCTTTTGCTCGTCTGCGCTTAATTACGAGCCGGCCATTCTTTGTGGCCATTCTTACCAGAAAACCATGGGTACGCTTGCGTGAAGTATTGCTTGGCTGATATGTTCTTTTCATGTTGATTTACCTCTACAAAATTATTTTTCAGGAAATGAGTTATTAAACACAACTCCTGAGATGTGTCAAGTTTTATATTATATCCACTCAAGCAACTGCACCCATTGATTTGCCTTGAAAAAGAGGGTCGTCTCTGCTATCTTCCAAGTCCTTCATCATGTCCAATTACTATCCGAAACAAGACTAAACATATTGATTTTGTTTATTTAAAAAGTTTTCCACAGTTGTTAACAATAGTGTTGAAAACTCTTCAAATATATTTGATACAGTATATTTAATACTCTTGCTCTTACACAAGTTACATGCGTTCTTTGATGTTGATAACCAAATACTACGAGTGATTGTGATTTTCCCGATGTTAGATGCGTGGCAACAAGCAACTGAAAATATAGAAAAAGTTATGTCGGAAGCTGATTTTGATACTTGGATAAAACCGGTTCATTACAGCCACCATGACGGCTCAGCCGTTTTTTTGTCTGTTCCCAACTCATTTATTAAAGAGTGGCTGGAAGAACATTATCTCAAGGTTTTGACCGGAGCACTCACTGCCACATCCGGACAAGCAGTTTCTCTTAACTTTGTTGTAAGAGACGATGAAGAACACCGCCCCTACATTTCAGAAGATTTTGTTGAAAAAAATGAGGCTGAGCCAACCGCATCAAAAAACACATCTCTTGATCAGGTATTTACTCCTCTCAACCAAAAATATACGTTTGATCTTTTTGTGAGTGGAACCGGCAACCAATTTGCTCATGCTGCTGCAATGGCAGTAGCCAATAATCCTGCTGATACCTACAACCCCCTTTTTATTTACGGTGGAGTTGGGCTTGGCAAAAGTCACCTGTTAAATTCGATAGGTCACACTATCCGTGAAAATTCACCAGAGTTGAACGTATGTTACTGTTCAGCAGAAAAATTTATGTATGAAATGGTGAATCATCTCCGTTTAAAAAAAATGGATGTATTCAGGAATCGTTTCAGAACTGTTGACGTACTCTTAGTGGATGACATCCAGTTCATCTCCGGAAAAACCGGAACTCAGGAAGAGTTTTTTCACACATTTAATGCACTTCATGATGCCCATAAACAGATTGTTATTACGTCAGACAAATTTCCTCGAGAAATTTCAGACTTGGAAGAACGGCTGAGGTCCAGATTTGAGTGGGGCCTCATTGCTGATATTCAACAACCTGATGTGGAAACAAAGATTGCTATCCTGAAAAAGAAATCAGAAGTCACCAGAGTTTTTTTTCCTGAGGATGTTTACTACTTTCTGGCCTCAAGTGATACCAGAAACATCCGTGAACTGGAAGGAATGCTCATTAGGCTCGGAGCATTTAGCAGCCTTCAGAATATTCCCGTTACGCTGGAAATGGCAAAGGAAAATCTAAAGGATATTATCGGTGACAGGCACAAAGAAATAACAGTTGAATTGATCCAAAAAACTGTTGCTGAATATTTTGATGTAAAGATGAATGATCTGAAGTCGGAAAAAAGGCTGAAGAATATTGTGCATGCCCGCCAGATTGCCATCTGGTTCTGCAGAGACATGACAAAAGCATCCTATCCGGACATAGGATTAAAGTTTGGTGGCAAAGATCATTCAACAATAATTCATTCCTACAAAAAAATTGACAAATCACTGGAAAATGATCCAAAACTATCCAGAATTATGGATGAAATAAAACGTATGCTCCTCAAGTAAGGAAAACCTGTTGATTCATTGTGAATAACTGTTGGTAACATGCGCCGGTGTGTAAAAGTACGATTTATCCTGCATGGTATACACAGGCACTGATTTAAATTACCCGTTATAATAAAGCATGTTACCGGTTTATACCTAGTTTCCACAGCACCAACAACGTACTACAAGCTTTTTTATATAATATAAACATACTATCTATTTGTAATAAAGGAGGCGTACATGGAATTCAAAATTGAAAAAGAACAATTCCTGAAGTCGCTACAAAAAATTCAAGGCATTGTAGAAAAAAGAACTTCAATGCCTATTTTATCTAATGTTCTCCT
>JAQUCQ010000010.1 GCA_028686145.1 Desulfuromonadaceae bacterium
TGCTGAACCGGAAATTACAGTTATCTGGTCAAGTATGTACGGAAATACAGAAAAGTTGGTTAAAAATATCGTGCAGGGCATACGCAAGGAAGAACTGCCAGTTCATGTCCATCGAGTTCCAGAAGAGCATGTCGGAGCAATCCTTGCCTCTGCCTGGAAATCGGCCGGCATTATTATCGGTATGCCGACCTATGAATATGAGATGTTTCCCCCGATGGCTTGGGTACTGGATATGTTCAGACGGAAAAAAGTCTGGAACAAAAAAGTCCTGCGTTTCGGTTCAGCCGGCTGGTCGGGTGGAGCACAGCGTGAACTGGGTTCCCTGACGGAAAAAATGAAGTGGGAGTTCCTCGAGCCTATTGAATGGAAAGGAGCACCAACCTCTCATGAGTTGGAGCTGGCTATGGTCCAAAGTCAAGCTTTGGCCAGACAAGTCAAAGAATACTGCCTTAAATAACCAGAGGAGTTGTAGTGACTTACCGCCGAGGGAAACTGTCATACAGTTCTGTTGATCGCCTGAATCTGTAGACATCAAAGCTTGAACTGAGTACCTCAAAACAACATCATATTATCAATAATGACATCCTGCCACATAGTGGTATAATACGAATAGTCGCAGTTTTTGTAGAAACCAACTTAATGTATAATATTTGCATACCGATCTGAGGTCATTCAAGATGAAAAAACGATATTCCACAATTTTTACCATCACCGTTGCGACGTTACTCGTAGGTAGCGTTGCCTATGCCGCTAAAAAGAAACTACAGACTAAATCAAAACCTATGTTTCCAGATGTATCCGAAGTTGATTTAGCTGCTGGTCTATTTGATGCGGATGTGAATCACAAGCAGAAATCATCAAAAGATAACGACACCAAAACATCTGGTGATGAGCAGCTTAAAGACCTGATTATTGCAATGAAACCTGACAAAGAATAGATAAGTAGAAAGACTCGTCTATCTGTTGTGGTTTCATCCCATATCCAAAAGTCATGCGGCGTTTGAATTTTCTCAATTATGTAAACAGCAATAGACATATTGTTGTTACAAAGCCCAATATGGATTAAACCGGCTCCCGATGGGTGACTTGTATGGAAAGTACGAGACATAATTTAAGAATCAAAGGTGATTCACATTGTCTCTTAACGAGTTGCAATGGGACTACCTATCATGCACTACTTGTTAACCTATCATTGGGCGGGGCATTGGTTGAGATTAATAATAACTTTTGCCCTGACTTGCACTTAGAGGATACATGCGAATTGACGCTGAGTGAAACTCCTAATACGTTCTCAACAAAGTTTACAGGGGTGATAGTACGACTTGAATCTGATGTTGTAGGGATTAGTTTTACACTTCAGTAACAAAGACCCGAGACATACCACTCTTGCTGTGACCTTTCCCCTATCAATGATAATATCCCGTAATTAATTTACTTATTGTCCTGTCAATGTAGTATTATTAGAAACTAAGGAGTAATTCATATGAAAAGTGAGAAAGATGATTTCAAAATAATAGCAGGTTCACATTGTCTTCTGATGGGTCTTGATGGAGTCACCTATCAGGCGCTGCTAGGTGATTTGTCATTGACTGGTGCAGTGATTAAGCTGAACAGTAATATTCCAAATGGCCTGCACGTTGGTGAAATGTGTGGTCTTATGCTAACTGGCAAGACTAAGTTGAGTTCTGAAAAGTATACCGGAAGAATAGTTGAACTTAGTTCTAATGGCGTGGGAATTAGTTTTAACCATCAGGAACATCAGCACCAGAAGCATAAATATTCTCCTCCTGAAAAGGTCGCACAATTAAAAAATCCACCAAATAATTAAGGGGCTTCTTGAAAAACTGAAGATGCCGACAGCAACTTAACCGGCAGCAAAATCAGCCCGTTGTCCTCGAAAATCAGCTATCGGTGCTAGTATATGCTGCAAAGAATCGCCTTCGAGCATTCCATGTACCAATAACGCATCGGCAAGCTGTTCGACCACCCGCCAGATAAAGTCATCAGCCATCCATTCGTGCAGTTTGCGCATCACATTCAAGCTTACGAGCTGCACCTTAGCCGCGTCTTGAAGTATTACCCAGGCCTGTTCCTGCCATGCGGCCAAATCACTTAAAGCCACCACTGGATTTTCTTCAGGTTCTTCCTGCAAAAGAAAACTATCTTCGGCGGCAATTCCCGCCAGAGTCACCAAACCGAATTCATAAAGTCTGAGAAACACCTTCCGATCAAGCAATACCTTGCCCAGCGCGGGTAGCCCTTCCCATGCGTCACATTGATCCGCATTGATCGATACGGATGACACAACAAAGCGTTCCCTGCCCACAAGTGTTTGCACTACGGCGTGCCCTGCCTGATGAATTGCTATACGATGCGGATCAGGAATCATGATTATGCTGTCCGGGTAACACATGGACAATTCCGCGGGTCTCTTTCACCGACGCTGTCGAGAGCAAGGCCAATCCAGTTGTGCACTTGCGCCACATCAAAGCCAGCCAAACGCTCGTTGCCTACCTGCATCAGCGGTCGCACTATAAAGAGCGGTTCGGCCACCATTAGGCGCAGAGCCTCTTCCCGCTTATAGTTGCCAGGGGCCACCTCCCCTGCCTTCACTTTCGGATGAGCCGGGTTGAACCACTCGGTTATCGGTCGGGTTCCAAAAAACTGCGCGAGAACTTCTTCGCTCCACGGTTCGGTGAGCAGGTTACGTACTTCTAGCTCATGCCCGGAAGCAAGTAGTATCTCTTTTTGGCGGGCATTTCCCTGGCAGCCCGGTTTTTCCCAAAAAGTAATCTTGGCCATAGGCCCTCCATAGTCAGCGTACTGTTCGAACTCTCAAATAAAAAAATGCCCGACCACCTTTTCAGGTGCACCGAGCATCGTTGCATGGCCGACTGATGTCGTTATATGGATAAACAATATACCGAACGTCTTATATTTTATTTTTTCAGACTATACCTTATATGTCATCACTGTCAAATATTCACCTAACGTATTTAAGCCCTTTAAAAAACTGCAGTTACGTCATGAGCTTACATACCTTATATAAGGTAAGGCTTGGAGCATATAGAGTCAGACTAGTTTCAGCAACTCTGGAGCATTTATTTTATTACGTACTTTCGGCATGTTACACTATTTCAATATTTGGCACGGCATCTGCATTTATAAAAAAAGATTTGCCAAATTATATGGAGGTTTTACCCATGAAAAAAGTTCTTGCTTCAATCGTTGCTGCTCTCGTTGCTATGTCTTTCTCTGCTGTAGTTTTCGCTGCTGAAGTTGCTGCTCCTGCTGCTGATGCTGCTGCTCCTGCTGTAGAGAAAAAAGAAGTAAAGAAAGTAAAGAAACACAAAAAAGTAAAGAAAGCCAAAAAAGCAAAAAAAGAAATGAAAGAAATGGAAATGAAAAAAGAAGAAGCAGCTCCTGCTGCAAAGTAATTTCTTTTTCATAGCGTTTAAAAAGGCTGCATCTTCGGATGCAGCCTTTTTTTGTGTTATATCATGAAATTACAGGTAATACTAAATTGGACATACCTTTGCCATTGTTGTGGAATAATAATGGGTTAAACACATATCTGGAAACTGTTCACCGGCCGGAATGACGGTAAATATTTTTACAGAGGGTGACCTTCCCGAACCTGTCCGGCTACAACTTTGATACAGGCGGAAGGTCCGGCAAGATCACGGTAAAGCAGTACAAGAAAGCGTATTGTAACCAGGCGATGGATTGCCGCCTGAGTCAGACGATATAGCCAGTAGCGGATTTTATTGGGGGATGAGCTGCCCAGAATCAGCGGGCAGTAGTCGGAAAGCTGCAAAGTTGTCGTGATACCGGCGGGTACAGCTTTAACCGAAAAACTGAGCTCACCACGATCGCACTGGTGCTTTTGAACCAGCAGACCACCGCAAATACGCAGGAGCACTGCATCTCCCTCTTTTAATGGCTTCAGAAAGCTGATCAGGCTCCAACGGGTGGCCAACAACCGGAATTCAACGCCGTTTTCAGAAATAATTGGGCGAATGATTGATAATGTTGCATGCCGAATATATGAAAGATAGCGGTGCAAGAGGTCGCGAGAAGTGAGGCCGGCAGCAACACTGTGCGGAAAAGTGGTCCATTGGATTGAGAATACGGAAGAGTCTTCCATCATGACCTGCTGGCACACTATTTCCTGATGCGAATAATGACTGACCATGTTATGAATTCTGCCATCGAGAATAGTCAATTGCAATCATATTCCGGCTCTTTGGCGATAACTGATCACAGATAAGGGGGAACGCCGCGTATGACCAGATTACCCGGACAGATACTTGTCACAGGAGCCAATGGTTTTGTTGGGAGACTTGTGCGTAAGAGGCTTCTTGATGACGGTTTTGCCGTACGCTGCCTCGTACGCAACGCTGCTTCATGTGTGCAGGATGGTGCCGAGACGATCCTGGGCGACATGCTTAAGCCGGTTACGCTGGGAAAAGTTCTGGAAGGAATTGATACGGCATATTATCTTGTGCATTCCATGGCTGCTGGCAGGGCCGGTTTTGAACGCCGTGATCGTGAGGCTGCCGAAAATTTTGTTGCAGCGGCTAACAATGCTGGTGTCCGGCGGGTGATTTATCTTGGAGGACTTGGCGAAACCGGCGACGACCTTTCCGGGCATCTTAAAAGCCGCCTTGAAGTGGCTGATATTCTTAAAAAAGGACAATTTGCAACAACGTTTCTCCGCGCTGCCATAATTATTGGTGCCGGTGGTGCGTCATTCGAGATGGTCAAGTCACTGGTTGAGCGCCTGCCGCTTATGATTACCCCCCGCTGGGTAACGACCCGCTGTCAACCGATTGCCGTGGCCGATGTGGTTGGTTACCTGGCCGGGTGCTTGGCCGATGAAAGGACATGCGGAAGGACTTTTGATATAGGAGGCTCGGATATCCTGCCATATAAGGAAATGATGGAACGTTTTGCCCGTATTGTGGGTCGGAAGCTTTGTATTCTGCCGGTGCCGGTACTGACTCCCAAGTTGTCGTCGTACTGGGTCGGGTTCATAACTCCTGTGCCGCCATCGGTTTCCATGCCTTTGATTGAAGGGTTGAAGAATGAGGTTATATGCCGCGATGTGGCTATTCGTGATCTCATTCCTTTACGGCTGACGCCGTATGACGAAGCGGTTTGCACCGCCCTGCAGGAGAATTAATACCATGTGTTCAGATTTATTTACCCGCGGTGCTATCACTCTCGGCATCAGCTCCTGCCTTTTGGGAGAACATGTTCGCTACGATGGTGGCCATAAACTTGATCACTATATTGTAGGCACTCTGGGACGCTACTTTCGCTTTTTGCCGATCTGTCCTGAAGTAGGATGTGGGCTGCCGATACCGAGGGAGCCCATGCATCTGGAAGGGGATTCCGCCAACCCCCGCTTGATGACCATCAGAACGCGCATTGACCTGACCGCTCAGATGCTGGCCTTTTGTACGGCAAAGGTCAAGGAACTGGAAGATGAGGATCTCTGCGGCTTCATCTTCAAAAAAGATTCACCCAGTTCCGGCCTGTTCAACGTCAAGGTTTACAACAACGGCGTAGTGGTTAAAAGTGGCAGTGGCCTGTTTGCCGAAGCGATGGCTCGTCATTTCCCGCTGTTGCCGATGGAGGAGGAGGGGCGTCTGAGTGACCCGAAACTCAGGGAAAATTTCATTGAACGGGTCTTCTGTTATCGCCGCTGGAAGGATTTTCTGGCGTCCGGCCCGACCCTTGGTCGGTTGGTTGAATTCCACACCGCCCAAAAGCTGCTGATTATGGCCCACAGCCCTAAGGTTTATTACTCAATGGGCTCTCTGGTGGGGCAGGGGAGGGATTTGCCGTTATCGGAACTGCTCCGGCACTACGAAGAACAGTTCATGAAGGGAATGGCTCTTCACGCTACGACCAAAAAGAACACCAATGTTCTGCAGCATATGATGGGCTATTTCAAACAGCATCTTTCAGCCGAAGAAAAAGTTGAGTTGCTGGAGGTTATTGGCCAGTATCATGACAATCTGATGCCATTGATTGCGCCGTTGACTTTGATCAGACATTATGTCTTCAAATACAACCAGCAGTACCTGAAAGGGCAGTTTTACCTTTCACCCCATCCGGTTGAACTGATGCTGCGCAACCACGTGTAAGCATACTCATTTCTGGAAAGACTATTCGTTTTTTACATCTCCCGGATTATTCCAAGCCATTCCTGAATGAAGAGATCAATATATTCTCTGGTAATAGCGCTGGAATGCGGCGTTATCAATAGATTCGGCTGTTCCCAAAGAGGCGAGGTTGGAGCAAGCGGTTCATCTGCAAAGACATCCAGTCCGGCGCCTGCGAGAGGACCATCCGCGAGGGCGAATAAAAGGTCTTCCTCCCGGTAGCAGTTGCCACGCCCCAGATTGTACAGGTACGCCCCTGGCTTCATGGCATTAAAATGCCGTGCAGTAAAAATGCCATCGGTTTCTACCCCGCCCGGTAGCACAAAGACCACGTGATCAGCGAAAGGAAGTTCCTCTTCCAGGCTGTCAAAGGTAATTACTCTGTCAACGGTGGGATTGTCCTCGAATCCGGTTGTATCGCGCTTGACGGCAGTAATCTTCGCTCCAAAGGCCTTCAGTAAATCTGCCATCGACTGCCCAAGTGCCCCATAGCCGATTATCAACACCTTTTGACTGAAGAGTGCTACATTTTCGTTGTAGCTGAAGCGTCCCCAAATTCTCTTCTTCTGATCTTCAATGGACTTTCCTATTTTTCTGTTGAAGTGCAGAATCATTGAAAGAAGGCTTTCGCGCATGATACGGCCGTGAAAAGTGCCATAAAAGGTCTTAACGCGGCCAGTCGGGTCTACGGCCACCCAATCATGGCCGGCGGCGGGCGTAAAAAGCATTTTCAGCTTTGGGGCGCGTTCGTACCATTCTGGCTTGAATATCCATGTCAGAACACAATCTGCTTCCGGAAGCTTTTCAAGAAAACCACGACATTCATCGGCGACGATTATAGGTGTTTCAGGGAGATTGCCGCATATAACCTCGACATGACGTGGTTTAAGCGAGAATGCGTCAACGTTGTTATGAAGATTAATGAGAAGATTATTTATTTTCATGGCTGATCTCATTTCACAATGTGCTAATTTTTTACCCACTATCCGAGACTTCTCCAGCTTCCCGCAATAAACCTTTTGCACCATTATAAATATTTATGGCTAATTGCGGATAAAATAACCCGAAATGACGGATATGACAACTGACTCGTTCAGAGCGATCACTCTTTTAGATCGCTGATTCAAATAACAGGGTGGGGTTGCGATCTTAAAGTTTGATCCGTACGTGCATAAAGGCAGATCATAATTTTTGTTTGTGGCGAGTATGCCTCATTCAAGTTTTTCCTTAAGTTATCCACTCTGTTACGCCTTCATTAGAAGCTGCGATATACCCCTATAATAATGTAAATTGTATACAGGTATAAATAACTATTGACACGTAAAATCATGTGGTTACAAGAAGTGATTATTCGTTATGCAAACCGATAAAAACCTCAATAATTCATGGTTTTCTGTGAGGCCAATTCTCTCTATCAACAGGTTATCCACAGTTTTTGTGGAGAGCACTTTTTGCCTAATAAATTTACTATCACTATTCTTTCTCCATGCTGTTTAGTAAAGGCAGTCGATCAAAAGGGAATCTTGCTTGGTTGACTTTACCAAACCCTATCGGTTAAACTTCGTTGGTTTGCCTGATCTGTACCACTCTGAGAGTGATTACGGTCTGTCTCACAACACAATTACATAAAAAATCACATGGAGTTAATACGTGGATACCAGAAAGAGTTTGTTGATTAGGAACAAAGCTATCGCCACCGGATTGATGATCGGAGCTGCAGTACTGCTGGTCGTTGCACGTACCCACAAAGGAATTGGCGTATGGGAGTGGGTTGCCGCTTTTTCAGAGGCTGCAATGGTTGGCGCGCTCGCCGACTGGTTTGCCGTTGTCGCACTTTTCAAGCACCCTTTGGGCATTCCGATCCCCCATACGGCAATAATTAGAAACAAGAAAGATGCAATTGCCGGGAATCTGGCCGATTTTATACGTGATAAGTTTCTTGCTCCCGAGACGTTAATAGGCAAGCTGAGAGAGCTGAATCCGGCTGAACGTCTCACTAAATTTTTAATGTCAAAAACAAATGCTGAAGGATTGGCTAAAGGAATATCCCGAGTAATTTCTGATTCCCTGGATTTTGTCGATGACAACCGCGTTCAAAAAATACTGAGAGCGGCGTTGTACAACCGGATTGAAAAATTTGACCTCTCTTCTTCAGCAGGTCTCCTCCTTGATACTCTCAGAAATAACGACCGTCATCAAATAGTTCTTGATGAAATGCTGAATCGTTTTGCCGTGTGGCTTTCAACTCCGGATGCTCAAGTAAAATTGTCCGAATCAATTGATACGATGATTACCAAAGAATATCCGCTTATTAGCGTCTTTATTCCTAACCGGGACCAGTTTTCAAAAGGAGCCGGAGAAAAGATTGTTAAAAGGATTAATGAATATATCCAGGATGTCAACACAGACCCTGCACATGAGCTCAGACATACATTTGATTCCGCCGTGGCAGATTTTATTGCCAGATTAAAATCTGACCACATCTTGCGGGCCAAGATAGAGGCAATAAAGCTTGAAGCAGTGCAAAACCCGTTTTTGTCCGATTATGTGAAGAATCTTGGAAGCGATCTTAAAAACTGGTTGGATAATGATCTGAAACAACCGCATTCAAAAGTTCAGGAGAAGTTCGTTGAGGCTGTTTCAGGTTTTGGACATACTTTGTCAAAAAACCGGGAATTAAAGGAATCTTTAAATGAACACCTTGAAACATTGGTGAATAACTATGGAGATACACTGCGGAATGCTGTTGCAAAGCATATTTCAGAGACTGTACAACAATGGGAAAATGATGACTATGTCAGTGAAATTGAGTTGAGTATTGGTTCCGATCTGCAATTTATTCGTATGAATGGAACATTGGTGGGCGGCATTATCGGCCTTCTGCTTCATGCGCTTTCCCTGCTGTTTTAAGTAAGAAATGGCTCATACTGTCAAAAAATAAGAATGGGGTATTTGCATGTCCATCTATAAAGAATATCTGCATGAAGCTGTTATTGCGGCCCGAACAGCTGGGCAGTATCAGAAGTACCGTTTCGCTTCATCTCTCAATATTGAGATGAAAGGTGACAAGAATCTGGTGACGGAGGTTGATAAGGAATCGGAGCGGTTGATAGTGGAGCATCTGCTCTCGCACTTCCCGGATCATGACATTGTTGCTGAAGAAGGTGAATACCGTCAAGGTGGATCTTCCTATCGCTGGGTCATTGATCCGGTTGACGGCACGACCAACTACGCCCATGGGTACCCCTGGTTTTGCTCTTCAATAGGGCTTGAACTGGCAGGTGAACTGGTAGTTGGGGTTATATATAATCCGGTCTATGATGAACTCTTTACCGCAACGAAAGGGGGCGGTGCCTACCTGAACGGCAGCCGGCTGTCGGTGTCCACTCGCGCTCCGCTTGAACACTCGCTGCTTGGGACCGGTTTCCCCTATGATTGCGCTACTGATCCGGCTAACAATTTTGCTAATTTTATTGCCTTTCAGAAGATGGCCCGTGGAATTCGCCGGGCTGGGGCGGCGGCACTTGACCTAGCCTATGTGGCCTCCGGCAGGTTGGACGGATTTTGGGAACTTAAATTGAAAGCGTGGGATGTGGCTGCGGGTGTCCTGATGGTGCGTGAAGCAGGGGGAACGGTGACAACATTTGATGGCTCCTCCTATGACATATTCACAGATCGGATCGTGGCCAGTAACGGACTGATTCACAATGAAATGGTGGCCATGCTGGCTTCGGTTGCCACCAGCGCTTCTGTCGAATCGAAGCAAACCATGGCCACATGTTCTTCACAAGACAACGTCAATTTTTGAACAGCTTGTTTTCTGGTCTGCCACGCAATAACGCTTTTCTGACCGCCTTCTTTAGCGGAAGCGCCTTTATTATCTTCCAAAGAAGCCTCAGCAATAATTGCTTTAAGGCGATTTGCTGGTATTGTTGATTATATGCGGTTATTAGATTTATCCGCGTTGTTCTGCAGTAAGAGAATATTAATATATCAGGTGCGGATTTAAAATCAGAGTAACCATAGAGTTGGGAATATATCAGCGAAAGCAAGTGTGAAAGGGGCGAACTATGAAAGCGGTGATTATTCTTATTGCGGTTTTACTGATGATGACGACGAGCGGGGTGGCATTCTCCGCTGATCTCAAGTCACTGGCCACCGAAGGGTATGAGGTTATAGAAACGACCAAGGTTGTTGGCCAATTTAAAGGATGTGACGCCACAACGGCCCTGACTTTTACTAACGGCAAAGTTTTTGTGTGCAGTACGTATGCCTATAGTTTTGCTGTTTTTATGCCTGATGTGTATGTTCTGCAAAATCAAAAGAAAGAGATCAAAGTCCTTATCAACGGTATTGCATACAGCGGGTCTTTTGTTGAACAGAAAAAACAACCGCCACAATTTCCTTGAAGTTACTGTTGTAGATATTTTGAATTCTACCAACTGCAAGCAGTGGGTGAAGAATAGCTTTATCAGGTACAACAAAATATCTACCCGGCTTATGCTGGAAGCCCTTCATTTTGCGGTTGATGCCGCCAACGTAACACCAGAGCCACTTGTTTGAACAAAAACGGCTTTTCTGTTGACCGTAGAGGATTGATACCAGTATATTTGCATGAATTTCTGCTTGCTGTGTTCCGCACCCGCAATGGTGCCGGGTTCGCCATGTAATAATAAGTGGCTTGCGATACTTTCGCAGGCCATTGTTTTTGAGATCAGGAAGTAGTTTCTATTAAAAACCCACGAAAGAATCTCATGCCACATGATATTGAAGTGTTATTTCCGGAAGAAAATCAAATCCCCGAACAGTATCGTATCAGCCAGCCGATCAAGCAGAATTATTACCTGACACAAGGTGAATTACGTCATTGGGATGGGGCGTTGCAGGAGGTCCGTTCGCCGGTCCTGATACGTACCTCAGCGGGTGTTCGGCAGAAGCTTGTCGGGGAAGCTCCATTGCTGACTGAAACGGCGGCACTTGAAATACTTGCCGTGGCAGCTCAGGCTTATTCGAATGGCCGCGGTGTATGGCCGACGATGTCGGTGGGCGAACGAATTCAGAGTGTGCAGCGATTTACCGTTACCATGCTCCAGAAACGAGTGGAGATTGTAACACTTCTTCAGTGGGAAGTTGGCAAATCCCTGCAGGAGGCGGAGCGCGAGTTTGACCGGACGGTGACCTACATCCGTGATACGATTGAAGCGCTTAAAGAGCTTGACCGGGTATCATCCCGTTTTGTCATTCAACAGGGGATCATCGGACAGATTCGCCGCGCTCCGTTGGGTGTGGTCCTTTGCATGGGCCCTTATAATTTTCCCCTCTACGAAACGTTTACGACTTTAATTCCGGCACTGGTAATGGGTAATACTATCGTGCTGAAGCCGCCCCGCTTCGGTATATTGGTCTTTCAACCATTATTGGAGGCCTTTCGCGATTCTTTTCCCGCCGGTGTCGTCAATACGGTCTACGGCGACGGTGAAACCGTTGTTCCTCCTCTGATGGCCTCCGGGAAGGTGGATGTACTTGGCTTTATCGGAACTCATCGCGTTGCTGATGCGTTGCGAGCTGTTCATCCCCGTCCTCATCGACTCCGCTGCGTGCTGGGGCTTGACGCCAAGAATCCGGCGATCATCCTGCCTGACGCGGACCTCGGATTGGCTGTGGCAGAATGTATTCATGGAAGTCTGACTTTTAACGGTCAGCGCTGCACCGCGCTGAAGATTATGTTTGTACATCGTTCGATAGCAGATGATTTTCTACAGCGGATGTCCAGTGGCATAGATGCCCTCAAATGCGGCATGCCGTGGGAGGAGGGGGTTACCATCACGCCGCTGCCGGAACCGGAAAAGCCGGTGTATCTGGAAGGGCTGGTTAGCGATGCCTGTGCTCTTGGTGCCCGGATAGTAAATCCCGGCGGTGGTACCAGTAATGATTCTTTTTTTTACCCTGCACTATTATATCCGGTTACCCCTGCTATGCGGATATACAACGAAGAACAGTTTGGTCCTGTTATTGCGGTTGTGCCGTTTGACGATATCCGAGAGCCGATTGAGTATGTCGTGGCCTCAAATTATGGTCAGCAGGCCAGTATCTTCGGGCAGAACTCTGATCTGCTGGCCCAACTGGTTGATGCCCTTGTGAACCAGGTCTGTCGCATCAACATCAATAGCCAGTGCCAACGAAGTCCGGATAGCTTCCCGTTTAATGGGCGTAAAAACTCTGCCGACGGCGCCCAGTCTGTTGCCGATGCTTTGCGGATTTTTTCAATCAGGATCGTAGTGGCGGCGCGGGAAACCGATGCTAATCGTGAAATTATAACGACTATCGTACGGGAACGTAAATCACATTTTCTTTCAACTGATTACATACTGTAAATTGAAGTAATGGAGTAGCTGATGAATGCCGTGCTGAGTGATAAAAGAGAAAAGCTTCACACAATTCTAGCCGACATTGGTGGGTGCGTAATCGGTTTTTCAGGCGGGGTTGATTCGGCACTGCTGTTTGCGGTGGCCACCGCAGTATTGGGCTCTCGGGTACTGGCAGTTACTGCTATGTCCCAAACCTTTCCGGCTCGAGAACTTCAGGAAGCTCGTGAGTTGGCTGAACAGATTGGCGGACGGCATCTAGTGATCATCTCTGATGAGCTGGACATCCCGGAGTTCCGTGACAATCCTCGTAACCGATGCTATTACTGCAAAAAAGAATTATTTGGCAAACTGAGGGCAATTGCTGATCAGGAAAGTCTGGGGTATGTTTTGGACGGCACCAATGTTGACGACGCTGATGATCACCGTCCGGGACGGATTGCGGCGGAAGAGTTTCGCGTACGTAGTCCGCTGGAGGAGGCCGGTTTCACCAAACAGGATATTCGCGATCTTTCTCGTGAAATGGGGCTGCCGACCTGGGATAAACCTGCTCTTGCCTGTCTCTCCAGCCGCTTTCCCTATGGTACTTCAATTACCCCAGAGCGAATCAGTCAGGTTGGTTTGGCGGAAGAATTATTGCGAGAACTGGGATTCCAGACGTTACGCGTGCGTTATCATGGAAGTGTGGCCAGGATTGAACTGGGTGAACAAGAGTTTGGACAAGCAACCGGGATTCTGCGTACAGAAATCGTTGCACGCGTGAAAACGGCTGGTTTTACCTATGTGGCGCTCGACCTGCAGGGGTATCGGACCGGGGCAATGAACGAATAAATCAGATTTGCAATTGTGTATTCGGTTGATTTGCCGTGCTTTTATGTCATACTTGACTTGCTGGTTACAGGAGCGTAGAAAAGCTTCTCGATGTATCCTTATCTGCATGGGCACATAGCTTAGCTGGTAGAGCAGCCGACTCTTAATCGGCAGGTCGTCGGTTCGACCCCGACTGTGCCCACCAAATAAAACAAGGACTTACAGAAATTAGTAAGTCCTTGTTTTTTCAATATAATGATATTGTGACAGATTTAACATGAGCCGCCGCAAGAAGATGTACAGGCTGATCCATATGCACTGGGGCTACAAGTGGCCCCAGTGCATATGGACAGTAGGCTAAAAGATAAGTTGCAACTGGGTAATGAAGGTAGTGAAATCTTTGCTATTCACGCCATTAACGATGCCTTCGGTGCCAAAATCAGTGCGGGATACTTCCATGGTCAGCTTCAGGTTCTGGTCGCGGAAGTAGTAGTTGGCACCGCCGCCATACCAGTCAACCTTCTGGTCAAAGACGTTGTTCAGTGAGGCAAAGCGCCACTTTTCATAACGGCCGAAGAACTGCAGCGGCATCATGGGAAGCATGTAGCCACCTTTCACATACCACCCTTTTTTCTGCCCGTTAATGCCGATGGTTCCTGCATCGGGGTTGGCACCTTTATAGGCATTATCGAGGTCGACATCCTCATAGGCAGCAGAGGCAGTGACCGTACCGACCCCTTCAAGCGGATACTCGAAGAAACCGTCAACCGTCCAGGCTTGGTAATCTTTCTTGTCAGTTTTGGCAACCGTATTGCCATAGGCAATCTCCGGCTCAAACTGATAGGCACCGCCGATGGTCAAGACCTTTTTCTTGCCCAGGTAGGTTCCCTTGTACCCATAGGTGTTCTCAGGATCAAGCAGTGTTACGTGGCCGCGGAAGGAGTAACGGAAGTTGGAGCTGGGAGCGGTCACGCCCGACACAGCCTTGCGCCCTTCCATGACATCAGCACGATACTGGAACATGTCATTGAACAGATTGCCCCACACCGCTACCCCCATATCTCTGGTCTTGGTGTAGGCAGTATTGATGAAGAGGGACCGGTCGAGAGTCAGCGGCATTTCGCACGCTTCCAGATTCTCGCGGGACAGGTTGTATTTAAACTTGCCGACGTTTACATGGAAACTGTCGTTCAACTTGAAGCGCATCACCGCATCAAGGAGTTGAAATTCCGTTCCCACATTGTTGCTGGCAACGTCGAGAGTCTTAACATTCTGGTCCTCGGTGAATTCCGTCTGGACGTAGAGGCTCAACATGTCACCGTATGCTCCCATCAGGGCAATACGGTTACGGCGAAAGTTGAAATTGGTCGTGGTATCGTCGTTGTTGTCTCCCGATCCGGTGTCACGCACCGTCATCTGGAACTGCCCCTTGTAATCCAGTTGCAGCGTCCCTTTATCATCCGGGCCGAAGGTCATCTGCGGTCCGGCAAAGGCTGTGCCGGCCATCAGGCCCAGGCCGATGGTTAGTGTTGCAAGTTTACCTGCCTTAAACTTTGTTATCATGTAGTGACTCCTTTATATTAGTGTCGAGAGACTCCCCGCCTCAAAGGGGCGGGGAGTCTCAGAGGCCCAACTAAATATTAACAACCGCCCCCTCTGGGGATGAATGCTGTCGGTGCAGTGCCACCAGATGTGGCAGCAGCACCAGTGTATGCCTTGTCCTGTTCAAAAATAAGGTTGCCGGTTCCCGTGTAGTTTGGATAGGTCGTAACAGTCGGCCAGTCAACTGCGCCGCTGTATGTCCGTAGCTTAAAGGGGATAGTTGTATTCGAGTTGTCGTTGAGTGTCTTTGTCGGTCTGAACATGACGTGCTCTGACCTGGTGATGGTATCCCATTTAGGGATGCCACCCAGAGACCCACCGGCCTTAACGTGGCTGGACGCATCAGCTCCGGTGAATTTATCCACAAATTTTGTGCCATTCCATTCCAGATAGTTGTTGGAAGCGGCAAACAGGACCACGGATGGGCTCGCTGCCGGATAGCTCGGGAAGGTGCTGTAATCGTCAGTCATTATGTACGTGTTGTCAGTCGGTTCATACGCCGCAAGCACTGCCCACTCCTGCCAGGAACCATCGTACATGCGGACATCTTTGAATTCACAGATTTCGTGAAAAACATACCAGTAGATTGAGGCAAGCGCTCCAGAGTTACAGTAGGTAATAATCGGCTTGCTGCCGTCGATGCCTGCTGCGGCAAAAATTGGCAATAGCTCTGCTTTCGTTTTATAGCCGCCGTCGGCGCGCGTTATAGCTGGAACGGTAATATTCCAGGCTCCGGATTTGGTGACTTTGGCCCCTTTGATGATCCCTTCAAAAGCTGCTCCCTTGGCGCCAAGCGGGATTGCCAACGGTGTACCACCGGTCAGGCTGGGGCCGGTTGGTGTAGTAATCCCTATGAAGGGATTCGGCAGGGTGATCGGTGGATTGGTTGTGCCACTGAAGGCACCCCGAGCTGGGGTTATTCCAGCTTCCGTGAATAGTATTTCGCTCAAAGTCAATAATGCACTATCACTAGTTCTTGTGAATAGTTTTGCGTTCGTTCCGCTCGAATTATATGTGTAGCCTGCCAACTGGAATATATCCGGAATGCCGTCGCTGTTTTGGTCAGCCATGTAATAGGCGACCGGAGGTTGGCGGGCATCAAGAACTATCACCTTGTTAGGATCGCTGTCCGCTAGACTGGTACGGCCGCTGTCGACCAGGGCGATCAACTCGCCAACCCCGATGCGGGATTCAAGATGGCGCTGGGGCAGTTCATTGACGTCAAAGTTTGACGGAGTGATTACCGGGAGTGTCACACCCTTTTGTAAAGGATTACCGGCCATGGCATAGGCTTTGTTGCCGCCGTTGAGGACACGGATATTCTCCTTGGCGAAGCCCCAGTAATAGAGGGTCCACCAGAGGCGCGACGGGCAGAAACCGGGGTAATCATAACGGGATGTAGAAATGACGATAACGTCGTCCTTGGTAACGCCGTATTTCTGCAGCATCTGGCTGATCAGTGTTCCGGTGCCTACCTCATGTTCCGCATCGATAGGGCCGTCGTTGCGGACGGCGACTTCATACCCCTCATGTGAAACATTGGGAATCGCACCGGGGATATGGCCGAACATGCTGTCGGGCATGCCATTAAAAGATTTGTACTGGGGGCTAGTCGTACCGCCATACTGGTCGCTCAAGTTTTGCAGGATCTTTGCTTTGTCACCCGCGAACCAGCTTTCGGTGTCGGAAAAACTGAACACTCCAGAGCCGTTAGGAACACAGTCCAGTATAATTACCCGTTTGCCGGTCTCTGTTTTGCACTCGTTATCCACCCATGCCTTGACGGTGGCAGGTTCTACCAGAGAAATACCTGGGACAGCATCGCTCTGGTAGTAAGCGGCTGTTGATTCAGCCACCGGGTTGTCATACCCTTTGGTGCCGCAGCCCCAGATGACCAGATAAAAAAGCAACCCAGCCATGATGCATGCAAGAGTAGTTATTTTTGTACGTTTTAAAGCTTTTTCAGACATGTTGTTTCCTCCTTTTTTTGAATTATGCAGCCGTATTCCTTTCCTTTGCTCAGCGGCAGCAGTGCAAAATCGAGAATACTTAAACTGTTTGATAAACACTGATGCTGCCGTATGTAACTATTCTTTCAGTATGATTATAAAGCGTTGGAATCTTGTCTACGTATTACAATTTTTTGCAGCGTTCGATTTTGCCGAGTTGACGAGAAGTAAGGCACTTTTATTGTTTCACGCCGCCATTTAGCTTCATTATGGACGCCCGTAAAATCCAGGCAGTATTATGTGTGCAACGAATCGTCGGCCCGGATGATCTGTTCTGGTGCAAAACTTTGGGTGAGAAGGCTTTTGTCAGTGCGACAATTGATGATGTATCTGCTGGTATCTTTGCCAGTTTTCCTGTAAAAAGAAAGTCAATGTTTGTCATGATTCGATAACAATTTGAAATAGGATAAAACCACTATATATGGAAACTGTGTACCTAAAGACGTTGGTGGAAGTTGTAAAAGAGGGCAGCATCTCGAAAGCTGCCGACATGCTCTGTGTTACCCAGCCCGCCGTTTCCCGTCGCATCAAGTTTATCGAAGAGCAGTATGGCTGTCCGCTTCTTGACCGTTCCGGGCAGACCTTGATGCTCACAAATGCCGGTAAACTGGTATTTGAAAAAGCATTGAAGTTGCTGGAAATAGAACGAGATCTGCTCTCCGGTCTCAAGTCGATGCGGGAATGCAAAAGCATTGCGTTTATCTGCACGCCCACCTTCGGAATTGTTCACTTGCCAACAATCATGCGTGAATTCATGATGGAATATAACGATCTGGCCGATCTCTCCTTCATGTTCGATACTCCCAACAAAATTGTCGAAGCGTTGCGGGATGGCTTGTATGATTTGGCGGTTATCGAGCACTGCGAATGTTTTGATTTTTCTGACCTGTCGGTTGTTGCCTTGCCGGGCGACGATATGATTTTTGCAAGCTCTCCAGCACTTGCAGTACCTGCTGGAGACACTGACCGCGAAGCTCTGTTTGCACAAACCGTATTTGTACGTAAAGAGGGCTGTTGCTCCAGGACGCTTCTGGAGGGCAATCTGCGCGCAATTGGCAGGGAGCTGTCAGATTTCAGAAGTTATGTGGTAATTGACGACCTGCACATGATAATCAAATTGACGCTTGAAGGTCAGGGAGTGTCATTTCTCTCTCGTGAACTTGTACAGGAACAGATTGATGCGGGGCTGCTGTATGAACATCAAATCAGTGGTTTCAGACATCATCGCAAGAGAACCCTCATTATCCACAGTGGGTGCGATAAGCAGACCTGCTCGCCACTCAAATTTTTTGTTAATATTCTTACAGCCCATTTAGGAATTGACTGCCCTCTGCTTTGATTACACTCCCGATTGACAGTATTCTTCCCGACCTAATCGAGACTATCCGCTCTCATCAGAGTATTATTCTACACGCCCCACCGGGTGCGGGTAAGACGACGCGCGTTCCATTGGCGCTGCTATATAGTTTTCCCTCGGAATCCGGTCGCATCATCATGCTGGAACCTCGACGGATTGCCGCAGTGTCTGCTGCGCGCTGGATGGCAAGCTGTCTCGGTGAAGAAGTCGGGCAGACGGTTGGCTACTCTATTCGCTTTGACAGCTGCACTTCAAAAGCAACGCGCATTGAAGTTGTTACGGAGGGAATTTTAACCCGCCGGATCCAGAATGATCCAGAACTTGCCGGTGTGGCGCTGGTCATTTTTGACGAATTTCATGAACGGAGTATCCATGCCGATCTCGGCCTTGCTCTCTGTCGTGAAGTGCAGCAACTTCGCGTTGATCTCAAATTAATGGTCATGTCTGCAACGCTGGACCTTCAGCCCCTTGCCCGTTTACTTGACGACGCCCCCGTGATCAGTTCGGAAGGGCGCGCATTTCCTGTTGAAATGAAATACCTTGATGATAAAGGGCATGCACGACTATCACAGCGAATGACTGCGGCGGTTATACGAGCACTGAACGAAACGGAAGGAGATATTCTGGCGTTTTTGCCCGGTTCCGGGGAAATTCGTGCCTGTGCTGCCCAGTTGGCAGAATCCGGAGTTCTCCAACAGTCTCTTGTGGTTTTCCAGCTCTACGGAGATTTGCCAATTGCCGAGCAGCAGAAGGTAATTCAGGCAGGTCCGTATCGTAAAATTGTACTGTCCACGAGCATTGCAGAAACCAGTCTGACCATTGAAGGTATTCGGACCGTTATTGATTGCGGGGTGTCGCGGCGACTACAGTACGATCCGGGAAACGGTTTGAACCGGTTGATCACTGTTCGCGAATCACGGGCTTCGGCCGAACAGCGCGCCGGGCGGGCAGGACGTACCGCTCCCGGTGTCTGCTATCGTCTCTATTCGTCTCACACTCTTCATGCGATGGCTGCGCACTCCCCACCCGAGATTGTTGTCGCCGACTTGTCGCAGCTTCTGCTTGAGCTGGCGGCGTGGGGCGTTACCGACCCTATGCAGCTTGGCTGGCTTGACGTACCGCCTGTTGCAGCACTGGAGTCAGCCCTCCGCCTGCTTGTCGATCTGGACCTGTTTGATGATGCCGGCCGGATTACGGAACTTGGCCAAAAAGTTGTACGAATGCCGCTTCATCCGCGTCTTGGCCGGTTACTGCTTCGCTCAGAAGAGCTTGTCTGCCCCGCAATAGGGTGCCAAATTGCCGCGCTTCTTTCGGAACGAGATCTGTTCCGTGCTGAGGCAGGCAGCATTGCACCGGCAAGCCGCTCAGATATTGGCGATCGTCTGGAGGCTCTGAAAAGCTGGCGGTCATCAGGACGTAATAATCGCAGGATGGATCTTGGAGCCATAAAAAATATTGAGCGTGTTGCTCGTTATCTGGAGCGATTTCTGGCTCTTTCCGCAGCGGAAGCTGAGTCTGACGGGGGTGATGACGGTATTTCCCGGTTGTTGCTGGCGGCGTATCCTGACCGTATTGCACGACGCAGGGAAAATGGCAATGGCGGATATCTACTCGCCAGCGGTCGCGGTGCCCGCCTTTCGGAGCGGAGCGGAGTAAAATCTGCTGATTATATCGTGGCGCTGGTGCTTGATGCCGGAAAACAGGCTGAAGCAATCATTCATCTTGCCGCTGAAATCCCCGAGTCTGTAATCCGCGAGGAGCGTGCGAAGCATCTACGGACTGAAACAGAAGTGAATTGGGATAATCGTGAGGGGCGGGTAATCGCCAGGCGGTTGGAATGCCTTGGAAGTATTCAGCTGTCGGCAGAGATGGTCGTCCCATCTGCGGCTCAGGTGGTGTCGGCTGTGATCGCTGCGGTGCGTGCATCGGGTTTGGCTCTCTTGTCGATGAATGACGTTGTCCGCCAACTGCAAGGTCGTCTGCTGTTGTTGCATACTTCCTTTCCGGAACGGGAGTGGCCGGACGTTTCTGATGGTGTGTTGTGTGATACGCTTGAAGAGTGGTTAGCGCCGTATCTTGATGGGGTCAACTCAGCTAAAAAGACGGCCCAATTGGATATTGCCGCTATCCTGAGGCAGCGCCTTGATTATCGGCAGCAACGTGATCTGGATGAGCTTGTGCCGACCCATCTGCTTGTTCCAAGCGGTTCGCGGGTCAGGATCGATTATTCAGGGGAAATTCCGGTATTGGCGGTGAAGTTGCAGGAACTGTTCGGTTTGGCTGCCGGGCCGTCCGTGTGTGACGGCAGGGTGCCGGTATTGTTGCACCTGCTTTCTCCTGCGGGAAGGCCGATTCAGGTGACCCGCGATTTACGTGGGTTCTGGAATGGTTCATATAACGAAGTGAAAAAGGAACTTAAAGGTCGCTACCCCAAACACCCCTGGCCTGATGATCCGTGGAGCGCAGTTCCAACACGCAGATTGAAGCCGAAGGGCAGCTAGTTTCCGTCCGGAAAAGATTGTTTCCGGACGGAAAACGGTTATCCGGCAATGCGGAAGGTTACCTCAGTCATCCGGTCGGCGCTGCCTTGAATGATTCCCCGGTCCGGGTTGGCAGCCAGATGACGCAGAATAGCGAATACCATTTCCACTTGATCCGGTTTTCCGAGCCGTTCGGCGATCGCTTTTGCTGTCATGCCGCGCTGCTCCTTCTGTAACAGTTCCATCACTGACGTCTGGAGAGCAATCACGGTGCTAGCCGCTTTTTTACCGGCTTCCACGCCGGGCTGGTGGTACGCATTGATATTAATCAGGCTGGCGTAGAAACCGACAGTCCGTTCAAAAAGGGCAATCAAGACGCCGATTGTATATGCATCAATCTGGTTGATGGTGAGGGTCATTGACTCCCGGCCGTTTTCATAGAGTGCCGTGCGCGTTCCCTGGAAAAATCCGAAGAGGAAATCTCCGCTGGTGATCCCCTCTTCAACGCGCGGCGAGCTTCCATCCCGATCTTTCAAAACCTCGATGAACGTGACGAAGAAGTTTGCTACCCCTTCCCGCAACTGCTGCACATAGGCGTGCTGATCGGTGGAGCCTTTGTTGCCGTACACGGTCAATCCTTGATTGACTTGTGCACCATCACGGTCAAGCTCCTTGCCGATAGACTCCATGATTAACTGCTGCAGATAGCGGGAGAAGAGCAGCAGGCGGTCCTTATAGGGAAGCATCACCAGGTCTTTTGTGCCGTGCCCTCCGGTGGCGTAGTGCCACATCAGCGCCATTACTGCCGCAGGGTTGTTCATCGGATCCAGCTTGCTGGTGGCTGTATCGCAAGCTTTGGCTCCTTCGAGCAGCGCTTTTATATTGATCCCCTGAAGTGCCGCCGGCAAGAGTCCGACTGCAGAGGTAACGGAAGTTCGTCCGCCGACCCAGTCCCACATCGGGAAGCGCTCCACCCATGCTTCGTTCTGAGCTAACCTGTCCAGTTCACTTCCGGCGCCGGTTACTGCCACGGCATGCTGTGAAAAATCAAGTCCGGCTTGCTGGTAGGCAACTTTGGCTTCGAGCATCCCATTGCGGGTCTCCTTGGTAGAGCCACTTTTTGATATGACAAGCGCTAAGGTTTGTGAAAGAGCTGTACCTAGCTCCGCAAATATTTTGTCAATGCCATCAGGGTCAGTATTATCCAGAAAATACGCTTTCATGCGGTCGGAGGAAGATGTCAGCGCATCGGACACAAACTGTGGTCCTAATGCAGAGCCACCGATGCCGATGATAAGAACGTTTTTAAACGGTGACCGATTCTGCGCAGTTATGGTACCGGCATGGATTTTAGAAGTAAAGACCATGATTTTCTCGATGGCGGCTTCAATCTCCTGCTTGATGTCAACTGACGGGGAGAGGGTCGGATTTCTCAGCCAGTAATGGCCGACCATGCGCTCTTCATCACGATTGGCTATTCCTCCCCTTTCCAATTCATGCATTTCAGAGAAGGCTCTCTGTATGGCAGCATCCATCTGCGTAAAAAAACCGTCGGGAAACTTCATGCGACTAATATCAAGTGTGAGGCCTATTTCGGGGCAGTGGCAGAGGTATTCCTGATAGCGATTCCAAAGGATAGCGTCTTTATTCATCGTCCCTCCACTAGGGCAGATACACAAAAGGCGGAGCATGCTCCGCCTTTTGGATTGTTTTTTTTGGTTACGTGCTACTTTTTAATGTTGTAGAACACGCCGTGTCCTTTAAACAATGATGTGGTGTCTAGTTCATCCTCGATTCGCAGCAACTGGTTGTATTTGGCGACGCGGTCGGTACGGCAGAGTGAGCCGGTTTTGATCTGACCGGAGTTGACCGCCACGGCCAAGTCGGCCAGCGTTGTATCCTCGGTTTCTCCGGAACGGTGCGAGATTACGGTGGTATATCCTGCCCGCTTGGCCATTTCAATCGCTTCCAGAGTTTCGGTCAGGGTGCCGATCTGGTTCAGTTTGATCAGGATTGAGTTGGCGATCCCTCTCTGGATTCCTTCTTTTAAAATATTCGGGTTAGTGACGAACAGATCATCGCCAACAATTTGAATCCGTTTGCCAAGGCGATCGGTCATGAGCTTCCAGCCATCCCAATCGTTTTCGGCCATGCCGTCTTCGATCGAGATAATCGGGTATTTATTGACCAGATTTTCGTAAAAATCGACCAGTTCCACGGCGGTCTTTACTTTTTGAACTTCATTTTCCAACGTGTACTTTCCGTCTTTGAATAGCTCGGAAGATGCAACGTCAAGAGCGAGAAGAACGTCTTCGCCCGGTTTGTAGCCAGCCTTCACAATTGCTTCCATGATGACTTCCAGCGCTTCCTCATTAGATTTCAGGTTGGGGGCAAAGCCGCCTTCGTCGCCGACGGCGGTGTTATATCCTTTGCTTTTCAGAACGCCTTTCAGGGCATGAAAGATTTCCGCACCCATCCGGAGCGCTTCTTTAAAACTTCCAGCGCCGGCCGGCATAATCATGAATTCCTGAATGTCGACGTTGTTATCAGCGTGAGCACCGCCATTGATGATGTTCATCATCGGCACCGGCAGTTCGCGGGCGTTGGCTCCGCCAATGTATTTATACAGCGGCTGTCCGGCTTCTTCGGCAGCGGCCTTGGCAACCGCCAGTGAAACACCCAGAATAGCGTTGGCGCCGAGGTTTGTTTTGAATTCGGTGCCATCCAGTTCGATCATCTTCATATCGATCCCGACCTGATCTTCTGCTTCCATGCCGATGACCTCTTCGGCAATGACATTGTTCACGTTGTCAACCGCCTGCAGAACACCCTTGCCGAGATAACGGGATTTATCGCCGTCACGCAACTCCATGGCCTCGCGTTCGCCGGTTGAGGCTCCCGATGGTACTGCGGCACGCCCAAAGGCTCCAGACTCAAGAAATACTTCTACTTCGATGGTCGGATTTCCTCGGGAATCCAGGATTTCTCTGGCATAGACATCAACAATCTCACTCATGTACAGCCCCCTTGCATGGAATAATGTAGTCTGGAAATTGATGCTCTCCAGTAAGCATGTGATTGTATACCATAAAAAAATAAAAATAACAGCACAGGGCCAACATTCTGTGAAGTTTTTAAAGATCACGGTTGTTTCGGCAACTCTGTTTTACAATTTTATGAAAACGTGGTATGACAAAAAACGGCACTATACTGCAACCCCTCAGGATAACAGGTCCAATATGTCTACTGACAAACTCGATGCGCTTACAATCGACAAATCTCGCCAGTTTGCTCCGCGCCGGAAGAACACCACCCGGAACCGTGTTGCTGTTGTCCTTGCCGTGGTACTTGCAATAGCGTGCGCAGTATTTTTGTTTTCTCATCGATCTGTAACAGTTGAAACGACCAGCGTTTCCCTGCTCTATCCGACCCAAACGTTCACACTTCTTAATTCAAGTGGCTATGTTGTTGCCCAGCGCAAGGCGGCTGTGGCTTCTAAAACTACCGGCAGACTGGAATGGATCGGCGTTGAAGAAGGGAGCAGGGTGACTGCGGGGCAGATTATCGCCCGTCTTGAAAACAAAGATATGGAAGCAGCAGTCCGCCAGGCTGAGGCGGCCCTGCAGAATGCAAAGGCGATCCGTGAACAATCCCGGGCTGAATTGACCGATGCTGAAAAATCGTTTCAACGGCAAAAAGAGCTGCGTGGAGCGGGGATTGTTTCACAAGCGGATTATGATGTCGCCAATGCCCGACTCAAGCGTGCTCGCGCATCAACCGCTGGTGCAGATGCCGGGATAGCGATTGCTGCCGCAGCACTTCAAGGTGCCAACGTCAATCTGGATTACAGTCTGATCCGTGCCCCTTTTGATGCCGTGGTGCTGACCAAAAATGCGGATGTCGGGGATATTATTACGCCGCTGGGGGCGGCGGCAAATGCTAAGGCGGCAGTTGTCACGATCGCTGATCTCGCCTCATTGCAGGTAGAGGCTGATGTTTCGGAATCAAATCTGGCGCAGGTCAGGGAAGGTCAGCCGTGTGAAGTCACTCTGGATGCAATTCCCGGAAGCCGCTTTCAGGGAGTGGTACAGACCATCGTGCCGACTGCCGATCGCAGCAAAGCCTCGGTCATGGTTAAAATCCGTTTTCTGGAGCGGGATCCGCGCATTTTCCCTGAGATGAGCGCCAAGGTCGCATTCCTAGAGCATAAGGCGCTGGCCGGAGATAAAAAAGCACAGATCGTACTTAATCCTGCCGCAGTTGTAACCCGCAATGGCCGCAGTGGCGTGTATCTGGTCGTTGGTGACGCGGTCCGGTTTACCCCGGTGACACTCGGGAAAAAACTGGGCGATCTGCTCGAGGTTGCGGGGGTGAAATCGGGCGATAGAGTTGCGTTGAAGCCGCTTGACAGTTTGAAAGACGGCACCAGAATCTCCCTTCCGGAGAAAAAATAGCATGCCGACTTCGGGTGAACAACA
>JAQUCQ010000214.1 GCA_028686145.1 Desulfuromonadaceae bacterium
CATCGGAAAAAAACTGCCGGAGCTTCAGATTGCCGGACATGAGCCGACAACCTCAATCAGAAAACCGGCCGGTCGCAGCGGCGGCCCTCGTAAAAGCGGCCCCGGCGGACCAGCAGGCCGCTTTGGCAAAGCAGCAGGCGGACGTGACGGCCAGGCAAAATCGTGGAACAAGTCGGCAAAGCCTGCCGGCAATACCCCACGCAGTGCACCCGCAGCTCGCCACGAACCGGTGATCGAGTACCGCTCCAGACGTCCACAGGCGTAATACCGGCTGAAATATGTTAAAATAAGACAAAGGCCTCCGCAGCTTAAAACTGCGGAGGCCTTTGTCTTAGATACATATGCGGGCGCATGCAATATTCTGGCGCAACTTGGAATACACAAATTGGTAATTTAGTAGTTCGGGATACCTGCAACTATTGCAATCCTGATAAAGGAGATGCATAGCACAATTATGCTTCATTTATCGTAATAGCACATCATAAGGTACAGACACTTCCCATTGGGCGAAAGGAGAGACATGAGAAGCACTAAATATCTCGGCATTAAAAATGCGATCTTGGTTGTGTTGATTCTTCTTGGTTTCGGATCACTCGCAAACATGCACGTAAAGAATAGCGTCATTGTAGGGCTTCGCTCCTACGGGATTAGCTGGCGGATTGCTGAGACGCCCATCTTCTCGTTTTTGCCCAGATGGTTTCTTAATAGAGCGGCAATACCAATCTCACGAGAACGAAACGCCGACGTATTGAAGAGTGCGCTTGAGGTATTCAACCCATCGTTGAGGTCCTTCCTGATATCGGTTCCGATAATTTTAGATTCCTCGGCAGAGACCGCAAAATGCTATTCAACAAAAGGTTACATTGGAGTTAATCCGGACTGGGACAACACGGTGCTTCAATCACCATTCAGGAATATTTACGCACAAAGGGGAATGAAGCTGGAGGATCCTGTATATATAAAACGCTTCAAGACAACTTTGTTGATACACGAATTTTTGCACATACTCCAAGTTCACCAGGGAATTGAAAGCCGTTCGTTTTACGAGGCGGTTGCGCAATGGTATGTTGACCCACGATATGGCATTCCGTCTCCAAATGGCGTGGTCCGCGTTGATACGACGAAAGACAGAAGACCTGATACACTCGCGTACAATAGGATTAAATATTTACTATGGCATCAGCTATACAATTATCAAGGATTACGTGATGTACCTCTGGATGCTAACTGGAAGAATATGCAATACGTAGAAAGATACCAATCGTCCAAAAGGGGAGTTGAAGAGTTCGCCTACATCGGAGAAGAAATTCTCGCCAGCGGAAGTGCTTCTGAGAACTACATTAAGACAGGTCATTGGCGAGATGAGGACTGGAAGGAGAAAAAGATGAGATTGCTGGAGCTCTCTCCGGAAGTTATTGCACTTTTCAGGGGCGTGTTCAATCCTAAGGTGCTGCAGTAAATCTTGAAGCCATGGGGCGGTTGGATTTTAGAAAGTGCCACAAGAACGTGAGCCTTGACCTTACCCCTTGACTCATGTCAAGTTTTCATGGTTAAGGTCACTATACAGTGACTAGATCAGATTTCCCCTTTTCCAGCTTCCCCTTCAACTGCCCGCATGCGGCGGATATATCCCCTCCCCGGCTGTCACGGGTAATGACCGTCACATGACGGTCAATCAAAAAGGTGTGGAAAGCATCGATAGCTGCCTGAGTGGGAGCCTTAAAACCGCACCCTTTATGCTCATTGAACGGAATCAGATTGACCTTGTTAGGGATGTCACTGATAAGCCTCAACAGTCGCTTGGCATCATCCAGTGAATCATTTATTCCACCGATCATCACATATTCGAAGGTAACCTTGCGGCGACCGGGAAGTGGAAATTCACGACAAGCCTGAAGCAGGGCCTTGATCGGGTAACGCCGATTTATCGGCATGATCCGGTTACGCAGCTCGTCTGTCGTGGCATTAAGAGACACCGCCAGATTGACGTTCGGGATTTCCCGCCCCAATCGCTCCATCTCCGGCACTAAACCACAGGTAGAAACCGTTACCCGTCGGTTGGAAAGCTGCAGCCCATTCCCATCAATCATGATCTGAATCGCCGGAATAACATTATCAAGATTATGTAACGGTTCGCCCATCCCCATCATGACAATGTTGCGTATTTCTTCGCCGCTTTCGCGCACATCATGCCTGACGGCCATGATCTGATTGACAATCTCGGCCGTAGTCAAGTTGCGCGTCAGCTTGAAGGTGCCGGTCAGACAAAACTCACAGGCCATGGCACAGCCGACCTGAGATGAAATACACACGGTGTTACGCCCTTCGATCGGAATTAATACCGACTCAACCGCATGGCCGTCTCCCAGATTGAAGAGGTATTTACGTGTCCCGTCCCCCCCTACTTCTACAGCCTCGGCTTCCAGATTGCTGATATATGCCGTTTCGGCCAATTCAGCCCGCAGCTCCTTGGAGATGTTGGTCATCTCCTCAAAAGTGCGGGCATCTTGCTGATAGATCCATTTAAAGACCTGGAGGGCACGAAAACGTTCTTTTCCCTGCCCCCGGAGAAATTGTTCAAGAGCAGGCAAAGTAAGATTTTTAAGATCGACTTTATGATTCATTTATTATCACTCTGATTCTCGTTTGGAATGGTCGGCACAGGTGCAACGTCTTGAGGCGGTGGCATGGTGACCGGTTCCTCTTTCTTTTCCCCCTCAACTTCGGCCGGTATTTCAACGGGCACCTGCTCCTGCTTGGCCGTTGAAAATTCAGTAAAGACCGGTGGCGTACTGATCACCGTGTCAACTTTCTTCTGCAACCGGCCGACATTCGGCGATTCAGCAGAGCAGTTTGATACTCCGCCTCATCAAGGACACCTTTTTGCCGCAACAGGCGCAGAATCATATTAGAACGTTTGAGCACCTTACCCAGGTTTTTGTAGGGGTTATACGCAAGGCGCGGGCCGGGAAGCATCGCAGCGAGAAAGGCACATTCACGCGGCGTCAGTGCAGAAGCAGGCTTGCCGAAATAATACTGCGCTCCATGGCCGATGCCGTACACCATCGGACCCAACTCAACCACGTTTAAATACAACTCGATAATGCGCCCTTTGGTCAACTCCTGCTCCATCCGGTACGCCAGATAAATCTCTTTAACCTTGCGGGTAATAGTCTTTTCCCGCGACAGGAACAGGTTCTTCGCCGCCTGTTGGGTAATTGTCGAAGCACCCCGCTTCAGGCTTTTCTTTTCCAGATCATATTTGATGGCATTTTTAATCGCCTTGACATCAAACCCTTCATGCTTGTAGAAGTTGGAGTCCTCCGCCAGAATCACCGCCCACTTCATCTCGGCCGGAATTCGCCCGGACGGTGTCCAGTAGCGGTTTTTCGGGCCAACCACAAACGGGTGGTAATTTCCATGCCAATCTTTTACCTGGATAGTCGTGTTAAATTTCTTGTCTGCCAGTTCAGAGACCGGCGGCATCATAGCAAGAGATATGCCGATATAAAGCAGATAAGCGGTAACGGCAATTGATAAGTAAAAGATTATTTTTTTCATTACATTTCATCCAGAAATACTATTTTTTACAGAGCGTCAATTCAGCATACAGCCGGCAAGCATCCTTGAACTATTCAAGCAATTATCTCACTGCACTTAGTGAACAGCACACTAAAAGAAAAGACCCCGGAATGCGCTGGGGTCTAATCGAGGTAATACTGGCCAAGAATGAATGAAAGCGGCGCTATGAGAATCAGACTTAAAAAAACATGCAGCCAACGGCATACAATCTTTTACAACAAGCTGATTCTATTGATTTATCTGTGACACGTCTTGCATCTCTCATTATTCTGACGACCATGACATTTGGCACATGCTACCGGATTTACCCGGCCGTCGATTCTGTGCTGGGTAAGATAATCACCGCGATGAGGAAGATTACGTTCAGGAGCATCGATGAAGAACTTTTCACTCGGCTTAATCCCCTCCTTATGAGAGTGACAGTCGCTGCAGAATGATTGCTGATGGCAGGCCGCACATACTTGAGGATTGGCACCGGAAAAAGAACCATGCCTTTTATAAAAATCGGTTGCCTGGTGGTTCATCGCTCCCAAAGTGCTCTCATGGCATTCTGAGCAAGCCGTAAGTCCTGCCAGCGCTTCCGGATGCTTTCGAATTATGCTGTTCGTATTAGCACAGGCGTAAAGGGTACTTAACGCCAACGCCAATACCATAAGAATGTAAAATTTACTTCTCATTCTTCCTCCCCCCTTCTCCAAGTCGTGTATCAAATGCATATGTAATTTTCAGCAACCCTCTCAGCTCACTGTCAAATTCAGGGTTTCTTGAATATTCCATGCTTGCGCCAAGCAACAAGGTTTTGTTGAACTGGTATCCTGCAGCCCCGGTTACCGCATAGCTATTTTTCACGCCGTTAATCCGTTTGTTATACTCCAGATTTATAAAATCCACATATACATTGGCGCGCCCGATTTGTTTCGAGGCATATGCCCGGTATTCGGTATAGCGAAGATGGTCGGCCTTACCTTCCATACGATGAAGACCAATGCCGACTGCAAACGATTGTGGTAGCGTATATGTTACCTTGCCGCCAAAGTATTCAGCTTTTCTCGCTATTTCATAGTTGTACAGTTTGTAGTCTGCAATCACTGTAAGATTTTTGATCGGTAAATATGACAGTGCTACACCCGCCGTCGTCAGTTTTTCATTCGGGTCAATCAGTTTGTCGGCAAAACTGAAAGAACTGGCGGTCATGTTGAAGAAGTAATCATAGTAGTTAACGTGTGAAAAATCTGCTGAAATGCGTAGCTGGTCCAAAGGTATCACTGAAAGTGCGTAGGCGTGCTCCATCCAACCGCCGGTAATACTGTTATATGTTGACCGGCCGGTCATATCGATTTGGTCCAGCGGGTGGAACCAAAGATCAAGCCCTTCCTCTTCCCGGTAGCGGCTATTGTTTTCTCGTTCGCTTTTGAGAGCGCTTAAGCCGACGGTGTAATATTGCGAATCGCTCTGAGAAATGCGGGTTCCATAGACAACATTTCCGCCCTTGAAATTCGGCTCGGTAATAACCGGTTTCCCAGCATAGACAGCAGCACCAAAGCCGCCAGCAAAATCGCTATGAAGATAGACTCCGTCAAGTCGTTCCGTGGCAACCCCTTCAGTTACAAATTGTCGCCCCAAATTTATAACGACATTGTTTTTAGCGGCCCGATAGCTAAGATATCCATACTGCAGATCACCATCGGTATATTTATCAGTAGATTTATCTGCCAGGTCGGCACGACCCCACCCCCCGAGGTAAAACGATGCCGACGAACCATCTTTGAGAGTTTTGGTCAAGTCGAAATGAAGGTATTCATAGATTGGATAAATATTATTTTTTTCGATGTTTGTCCGCATGCGGAATACCGTGTCGGACTCGCCTGATAAGGAATAATAACCGGTTGACGAATTATCCGCTGCCATAAGAGGGGTCGCCAAAAGGGACGAGGCTGCCGCTACTGCTCCCAGTATTCTGGTGAAATTGAAATAGCTCCAAGCTGATTTTTTATGGTGGCTTATCAAAATTTGCCCTCCTTTACATAACGCATTAATTAAATGTTCAATTAGATATCAAATCTCATTTGAGTATATGTCAGTTTAAAATTATTCTTTTGCGGAGGAAGCAAGGCGGAAGCCAAAGCTGAAATGGTAGCTGTATTCCGGATTATCCCTGAGGCGAAAGGTAACCTGAGCATCCTTGGCGTTATTGAACCACGAACCGCCTCGAAGCACACGTTTGTCGTTACACTTCGGTCCTTGAGGATTATGTTTGGGGCTCGTTTTATAGTAATCACAGAGGTAGCAGTCGTTGACCCATTCCCACACATTACCGCTCATATCATAAATTCCGAGGCCATTGGCCTGCTTTGTTCCAACTTTATGTGGGGTTCTTCCGGAGTTTTTGCCATACCATGCGACAGCCCCCACATCGTTGC
>JAQUCQ010000215.1 GCA_028686145.1 Desulfuromonadaceae bacterium
CCGATTGACCCGCAAAAACTTCCGGTTCATCTCGCGGTTATCATGGATGGTAACGGCCGTTGGGCGCAACAACGTATGCTCAGGCGCATTGTTGGGCATCAGCGTGGTGCCGAAACGGTTAAAATGGTGGTTGAACAGTCTTCACTCCTTGGGATCAAATACCTGACACTGTTCGCCTTCTCTTCTGAAAACTGGTCGCGGCCAGCGCTGGAAGTTCGGGCCTTGATGACGCTGCTTAAAAAATATATCCGCCAGGAAACTGCACGCATGATGCGCAAGAATATTCGCTACAACGTCATCGGCAATCGCAATGACCTGCCGGACGATGTCAACGAAACGCTGGATGAAGCCATTCAAAAAACGGCAGCGAACACAGGAATGGTATTGACGCTGGCCCTCTCATATGGCGGCAGGCAGGAATTAAGCCGTGCAGCTGCCCGCCTTGCTCAAGATGCCATTGACGGTCGAGTAACACCAGACAAAATTACCACGGAACTGTTTGAGTCTTATCTTGATACCGGAGGCCTGCCAGACCCCGATTTCCTGATTCGCACCAGCGGCGAGATGCGTATCAGTAACTTTCTGCTCTGGCAACTTGCCTATACCGAGCTCTATTTTACCGATACCAACTGGCCCGATTTTACTATTAACGAGCTTCACAAAGCGTTGGCAGACTTCCAGTCGCGTGAACGTCGTTTTGGCTTAACTGGCGACCAGATATCACGAAGGGACGACCTATCAAACGCCTAATCTCAGCTTTCATCCTGCTACCGATCGTCGCCCTTATCATCTTGAAGGGTGGTGCCCTTCTTTTTGCCGGTCTGCTGGCTCTGCTTTCCGCCATCGGCACCGTTGAATTTTATCGCATGGCTTTGCCGACACGAAAGCTGGAACTTTGGCTGGCAGTCGTGGCTGGATCACTATTGATCTTTACCCCCTTTGCAGGTAATGACAAACTGATTCTCTCAGCAATCTGGCTGCTTTTTGTCTGTTTTGCACTACTCTTCCTATTCAGGATTCGTACAATTGAGGCTGCCGCGCAAGAAATCGCTTTTGCACTATTGGCATTCCTTTACATTCCATTCCTGCTAATGCATCTTGTTGAGCTACGCCTGACTCCATTCGGCATTGAGTGGCTGTTTGTCATTATGCTGATTGTGATGACCAACGACTCGGCCGCCTATTACACCGGTAGCGCTTTTGGCAAACATCGCCTCTATCCGCTGGTCAGTCCTAAAAAAAGCATCGAGGGGGCTGTCGGTGGTCTGGTCGGCAGCCTTGGCGGCACACTGCTGGCAAAGTTCACATTTTTTTCGCAATTAACATTTACCGATGCTGTCCTGACCGCCCTTGTCGTCGGTACGGTCGGACAGGTAGGAGATCTTTTCGAATCACTGTTGAAACGCAGCTTCGGTGTTAAAGATTCCGGCACGATCATTCCGGGGCATGGTGGTGTGCTTGACCGTATGGATAGCATTCTATTCGCCGCTCCGATCACCTATTATTATGTTCTCTTCTTTTTTAAAGGCTAACTTATGAAAAACATTACCATCCTTGGTTCAACCGGCTCGATCGGTGTAAGTACACTCGAAATCGTCAGCGCACATTCGGACCGTTTCCGAGTTGTGGCCATGACTGCCGGAAAAAATCTGGAACTCTTTGTGCGGCAAATCAAACAATTTATGCCCCGTATTGCAGCCGTTGCTTCTCATACCGATGTACCCCGCTTGAAGGAGATGTGCAGCGGCCTTGACGTAACAATTCTCGGAGGTGTTGAAGGATTGATTGCTGCAGCGACAGCTGACGAAACTGATATGGTAGTGGCTGCAATTGTCGGTGCCGCCGGTCTGGTACCGACTGCTGCCGCCATCCGTGCCCGGAAGGATATCGCCTTGGCAAACAAGGAGACTCTGGTTACGGCAGGCCACCTCTTCATGGATCTGGTCGAGGAATTCGGAGTCAGGCTTTTCCCGGTTGACAGCGAGCATAGTGCTATATTTCAGTCGATTGAAGGACACCGATGCGAGGATATACACAAAATAATTTTAACCGCATCGGGTGGCCCGTTTTTGAACACACCGGCCACACAATTATCAAACGTTACGGTACGCGATGCCCTCAATCACCCCAACTGGAATATGGGGAAAAAGATCACCATCGATTCGGCCACAATGATGAACAAGGGGCTCGAAGTGATCGAGGCACGCTGGTTATTCAACACTCCTGTAGAGAAAATCGGGGTCAATATCCACCCCCAGAGCATTATTCACTCAATGGTTGAGTACGTTGACGGCTGCGTTATTGCCCAACTTGGCACACCGGATATGAAGGCCCCCATTGCCTATGCTCTTGCCTATCCGGAACGGATTGCCACCGGGGTAAAACCGCTTGACTTGACCATTCTTTCCGGGCTGACTTTTTTCAACCCTGACCACGACAAGTTTCGTTGTCTGGAACTCGCTTATCGTGCCATCGCGTCTGGAGAAAGCATGCCGGCCGTCATGAACGCCGCGAATGAAATTGCTGTCACGGAATTTCTTGAGGGGCGTATCGGCTTTACCCAGATTGCCGAGACTATTGAGCGCACCATGGACGCCCATACAGCACATAAACTAAAATCAATTGAAGAAGTTTTGAAGGCAGATCTTTGGGGTAGAGAATCAGCCCGTGAAATCTGTCGGGAGATGGTATACTGATATGACCGTTATTTATGCAATCACAGTTTTAGGAATCTTGATTTTTGTCCATGAGTTCGGCCACTTTCTGGTAGCCAAATTGATGGGAGTCCGTGTTGAAAAGTTTTCTCTTGGCTTTGGCCCAAAATTATTCGGCAAAAAGATTGGAGAGACTGAATATCTGCTTTCAGCGTTCCCACTCGGCGGTTATGTCAAGATGTTTGGTGAAAGTGGCATTATTGAGGGAACAGACTCGAACCTGCCTCTCGATGACAAGTCACCGGCAGCAACGCTCCCCAATGACTCTGACCAGCATGAACTGACCGTTGAAGAAAAGGCTCGTTCCTTTGCCCACAAACCGGTGCTGGCACGGATTGCAATTGTCATGGCCGGACCGGTTTTTAATCTTTTATTTGCCTGGCTTATCTTTATTATTCTCTGCATGATTGGTGTGCCAACGGTTACTTCGAAAATCGGTGAAGCACTCAAGGATAAACCGGCCGCCAAAGCCGGCATGCAGAAGGGTGATGTTATCATCTCCATCAATAACAAGCCGGTCAGTCGCTGGGATCAAATTGCCGCTGCAGTTGCTGCCAGCAAAGGAAAACCTCTGACACTATCAGTCAAGCGTGAATCCCGGGACATTCCCTTCACGATTACCCCCGAGCCACGTATTTCAAAGAATCTGTTCGGTGAAAAAATCAATGGCTATGCTATCGGGGTCGCATCGGCGGGCGAAGTCATAACAGAATACTACAATCCATTTGAAGCTGTCATTAAAGGGAGCGAGCAGACCTGGAGAGTCATCGACCTGACGTTTATGTCATTGGTAAAAATGGTACAGCGAGTCGTACCGATGGACAGCGTCGGCGGCCCGATCATGATTGCAAAAATGGCCGGAGAACAAGCATCTGCTGGTATCGCACCGTTTCTGGCTTTTATGGCACTGCTTTCTGTCAACCTTGGCGTACTCAACCTGCTGCCGGTACCGGTACTCGACGGCGGGCACCTGCTCTTTTATTTTATGGAATTGATCTTCCGACGTCCGGTGCCTCAAAGGATTCGTGAATATGCTCAGCAGATTGGCATGGCACTCCTGTTAGGCTTGATGGTTCTGGCTTTCTACAATGATATCATCAGGTATTTCGTCAACAGCCAGGGGTAATCTGTTACCACGGAGGCATGTCATCAATAGCGGCAAAAGGAGCTTCTGAATGTCATCCGAATCAAAACAGAACAACATAACACCTCATGATACCCGCTATCTCTTTGTTCTACCATTTTCAACAGACCCGGTTCTTGCCCGACGTTTTCTTGCCCGGGATAGCAATATTGTCGGCAACATTCGCTTTGGCAAGATCCTGGAGACGCTTGACAAGGTGGCTGAGAACACGGCATTAGCCTATGTTCACAGGTTTTACCCCGATGCAAGGGTTGTCACGGCTGCTATTGACAGCATAATACTGAGAAATCCCGCCGATACCAGGCACGACCTGGTATTTTCAGCTCAAATCAATCACGTAGGCACGTCATCAATGGAGGTCGGCATACTGATTGAGTGTCTGGGAGAGGGTTCGAGCCACTTGGCAACCTGCTACTTTACCATGGTGGCACGTTCAACGGACTGTGGAGCAGCTAAAAGTCTCGCTCTACCCCCGCTACAGTATCCAGACGAAATCGACAAAAAACGTTATCAAAAAGCGGGGCAGCGACGACAGGCATATCGTGATGAGCTTGCAAAAGCAGAGGAAATGCCATCGCACGATGAATACCTGTTACTCAAAAAACTGCATAAAGAACAAGAATCCGTTGGCTTTAACGGAGTACGTGCCGGTCAGCTGATGCTTGAATCCACCTGCAGAGCCTATCCTGAACAGGAAAATGTCCCGACAACCATTTTTGGGGGTTACCTGATCAGGAAGGCATATGAGTTAGCAGCACTTGCAGCGGAAATGGTTGCTCCAGACAGAGCTGTACCGTGCCGGGTGAACCGTATTAACTTCAACCAACCGGTACTGCTGGGAGACCAGCTAAAATTCACCGCCAGGGTTGTTTATACCGGTAAAACAACTATTGCCGTGCAGTCAGATATCGAGCGTTTCAGCCACTCGGGCAATAATAAATCTCTTTCAAACTCCTGTCTGTTTACCTTCCGCAATGTCGGCAGTGACATGAGTCCTCAACCGGTACCATTCATCTATCCAGTAACGTATGCCGAAGATGCCCGATTTTTAAACGCTTATCGCCAACGACTTGATTAAAACTGGACTCCCCACAGTTTAGTTTCACTGGGTGTCCCGGAGCAGATGATTCATGAACATTCTTGCCATAGACACTTCCACTCCTCTCGCCAGCATTGCAATTGCAGTTGACGAGCACATAGCTGCCGAATCAGTTATAAACACAAATCGGACTCTTTCTGCCCGCCTCATGCCTGAAATTGTACGGCTCCTGTCAACGTTGGGGTTGTCAAGTGGCGACATTGACCTCTTCGCTTCTTCCACCGGCCCCGGTTCATTCACCGGCGTACGTGGTGGGGTAGCAACGATTCAGGGGCTGGCGCTTGCAACCGGTAAGCCGTGTGCCGGGTTTTCATCACTTGCCATGTTGTCCATGAATTTTTCTCTATCAGCCTTCCCCATCTGTCCGATGCTTGATGCCCGCAAGAGCGAAGTATATGCTGCTCTCTATAGCTGTTCGTCCCCCCTCCCCTCCCCACTCTTGAATGATTGCGTTCTTCCACCCAATGCGTTTCTTAATCAGATTACCGAGTTGACCAATCAACCAGTTATCTTCGTTGGCGATGGCGCACTGCGCTACCACGACCGGATTGCCCAAGAACTAGGTGACCGGGCAATCTTTGCACCCTTTCCGCTTCAGTCTCCCCATGCTGGCAATGGCGTATTGTTGGCATTACATGCCTGCAAACATGGTGACATGCTGAAACCATCACAACTGCTGCCGGTCTACCTGCGAGCATCGGATGCAGAAATGATGAAGAAAAAAAACTGATACCAGCCGCGATCCCTCAAGCTGGCAGAGTTCGTACAGTTTATCCCCTCATTGAGTCTTGCACTGTCCGTCGATCTGCTGCCAACCATCATGACCGGCGTGCAATTGCCGTGCTGTCGCCTCTCAATTGCACTATCACTCTTCCCTGCTATACTTTTCCATAAATTATGCTTCACATGGAGAACTCACCATGAACATCCACATGATGGTTGCAATAATTGATTGGAGTAAAACTGAAGGCATCGGTTTTAGTAAAGTTATTAGTATTGGAAATATGTCAGATTTATCTGAAATAGATTTAATAAAGTATT
>JAQUCQ010000216.1 GCA_028686145.1 Desulfuromonadaceae bacterium
CCCCGGCCGACCAGAGCCGGAATGATGCCGGTATTTGCGGCATGTCCGCTATTGAAGACAAGTGCCGCTTCACACTTTTTAAAGGAGGCAACTGCACGCTCCAGCTCTTCGTGCAGCTCCATAGTCCCTGACACCAGCCGGGAAGCACCGCTTGATGTACCATACCTCTGGATTGCCGCTATTGACGCGGCTGACAAGGCAGGATGATCGGCCAATCCCAGATAATTATTGGAACAGAGCAGCAACACATCGTGGCCATTGCACGTAACACGTGCAGATTGCCGGCCGCTGATCACTCTGGTGCTTCTCAGCAGCCCCTGCTTTTTGATTTCAGCAAGTTCGTTTTGTATGGTTCGTTGCATAATCGGCCTTTTCGATGGTCAACCGGCCCAAAAAATCCGGTTGACAATGGACTCAAAAAAAACTGTTTGCCCAAGACTACAGCATTATAGGTACGTAGTCAGTCCGGCGGATCCTAATTGTTCGACCACTTTTTTTACATCCTGGCATCTGTCGCGGTCACACACCAAAATGGCATCCGGTGTGGATACGACGACAATGTTGTGAACGCCAACCGTAGCAACCAATCTCTGATCGGCATAAATAAGGCAATCAGAAGAATCTATGGCAACATGCCCGGCAACATTGACACAAACCGTCCCGCTACTATCAGGCTCCACCACTTCTGGTAAAGCGCTCCAACTCCCGACATCACTCCACCCCATCTCAACCGGCACCACTTGAACCTTGGAAGATTTTTCCATAACGCCGTAATCAATCGAGACGCTCCCGATATCCTGGTACAGTGCCGTAATCCGCACCTTCAGCAGTGCATCTTCTTCAGAAGCGTTGACTGCCATGAACTGCACAAGTTTTTTGTGTAGGGTCGGCATAAATGTTCTCATTTCTTCGAGAATTGCATCAGCCCGCCAGACAAACATGCCACTGTTCCAGAAATAGTTACCATCATCCAGATAGCGCACAGCCTCTGCCAGCGGCGGTTTTTCTACAAAGCGCCTGACCGGGAAGGGCCCCTGTTCATGCGTCATTTCAATGCCCTCACTGAGTGAATCCAACCCGGCTTCTATATAACCGTATCCGGTCTCCGGACGTGACGGTAAAATACCCAAAGTTACCAGAAAACCGTTTCGAGCGGATTGTCCCGCAAAAACCAGAGTATCGCGCAATTTCTGCTCGTTTTTAATAAAATGATCGGCAGGAAGAACGATCATGACGCCGGAAGGGTCAATAGTGGTAATGTACGCAGCAGCCAGACCGATAGCCGGTGCGGTATTGCGAGCGGCAGGCTCAGCAATAACATCAATCGGTACCGAGTCATACCGCTGCATCTGGCGTTCAGTTTCATCCGCCTGGAGATGGTTGGTTATAATCAGTATCCGCTTCGGGCCAAGAGGCAATATTCGCTCAACCGTTCTCTGCAGCATACTTCGATCACCGGTGATCGAAATCAGCTGCTTTGGTCGGGCTGCCCGTGAAAGCGGCCAGAATCTGGTTCCCGACCCTCCGGCCAGAATAACGATGTACATAGGTGCAGCTCCTTATTATTTATACTGAATCCGGTCGATAAAATCTGCTATTTCGCGGCCAAGCTGACTAATCGATTCGGTTGTATCAAGAACATCCCACAATGTTTCGCGGAAGTAGGCCACCTCTTGACCGCTGCCGCCATCGCGCAAACTGACAACAACCGATATTTTAAAACGTCCGAGACGCTTGAATTTGCCGGTAAGCAACAATGTCGAAGCATCCGGTTTCCCGTCACGGGAAATATTTTTATAGATGTCGTGAGACCTTACATAACGTTCAATATGCTCGGACAACTCTCCGGGGAGCTTTGCATAGCGTAAATCGTGCTGACTCATTTCGGAAGCGGAAGAATCGGAATATAATTCAGGCTTTAGCTCAAAATCTCGAATTATGAGCGACGTATAGCTGTACATCGGCTTAGGATTGGTAACGACTTCCTCATCGACGATCGTCGTAGAGGTGGCAGCACATCCCGCGGAAAACAACAGCAGACAGGCAGAGCAAAGAACCAGCAAGATACGCATTAAAGAACCGGTGCTATACGACATGGGTACATTAAAAATCATTTTCAGCTGTTTTTGCGCAGAAAATGATTTCGTCAACGCATGTATCCTTTTTGTCAGGGTTCGTATTTTCACAGCGATTGTAGTCATCATTAAAACGGACGATGTCGTCTTCACCCAGATACTCTCCACTTTGGACCTCGATAATCACAAGCGGAATCTTACCCGGATTTTCAAGTCGGTGGTTCTGGCCGATCGGTATGAATGTAGACTCATTAACGTTAATAGCCTGCTGGCTGTCACCACAGGTAACAAGGGCCGTGCCGGACACCACGATCCAGTGTTCACTACGGTGGTGATGCTTCTGTAGCGACAGGCGTTGACCGGGCTGAACTTCAATTCGCTTTATTTTGTAATTCGTGTTTTCATCGAGAACGGTATAGGTTCCCCACGGGCGTTCGCCACGTTCCATTAGTGTTCCTTTCAGTACGAATTTGAGGCGCGAAGTTTTAAATATTCCCGCAGGGCGGTACGCCATACCTGCGGCCTGAAACCAGTATCAGCCGACAGCTTACTACACTCCAGAGTCGAGTAAAGTGGCCGGCGGGCCGGACGATTCAACTCCGATGTTGTCATCGGCTTGACCGTGACGTTCAAGCCGGCTTCTTCAAAAATAGCTTGAGCAAAACCATTCCACGAACAGTATTCAGCGTTAGCTGCGTGATAGACTCCCCGGCAACCATTATCGATCAATGCAATAATCGACCGGGACAGATCCACAGTCCAGGTTGGTGAACCTATCTGATCATCAACTACGGACAGCTCATCTTTTTCGGCTCCCAGACGCAGCATGGTTTCAACAAAATTCTTGCCATGCAGACCGTACAGCCACTGCGTTCGCACAATCAAATGCTCCGGGGAGAATGAGGCATTCATTTCTCCTGCCAGCTTTGATTCACCGTAAACGCTCAGCGGGCATGGGGCATCATCCTCAACATACGGAGTTCCTTTGCCGCCATCAAAAATATAATCGGTGCTGATCTGCACCAACAGAGCCCCGATATCCCGACAGGCCATTGCCAAATATGCCACCCCTTCACCGTTGACTGCCATTGCCGTTTCAGTATTGCTTTCACAACCGTCGACATCGGTATAGGCAGCACAATTAACCACAACCTCCGGTTTCAGCTCTCCGATGACCGTCAAGACCGATTCAGGGGATGTAATATCAATATCATCAATATCAATGCCGTGACCTCTGTCGCCCAGAAGCGCAACCAGGTCACGCCCCAACATGCCGTTTGCTCCCACAACCAGAATCATGAGACACCTCCGCCATACTGAGTCGCAACGTATTCGCGGTACGCACCGGAAGTAACCTCAGCCACCCATTCCTGATTGGCAAGATACCAGTCAACCGTCTCCGCGATCCCCTGTTCAAAAGTATAAGCAGGGCTCCAACCGAGGTCAGCTTTGAGCCGCGAGGCGTCTATTGCATAGCGACGGTCATGGCCGGGGCGATCCTTGACAAAAGATATTAACATGCGGTTCTCTCCCCGAGCGCGGCCAAGACGCTCATCCAGCAGATCACAAACCAGATTGACAATGTCAATATTTTTCCATTCATTGTTACCACCGATATTATAGACAGAACCGGGCATCGCATTTTTTAGAACAGTCTCAATAGCCACAGCGTGATCGCGTACATGCAGCCAGTCACGGATATTCAATCCATCACCGTAAACCGGCAGCGGTTTTTTATTGATGATATTATGGATCAGAAGTGGGATCAACTTTTCCGGGAAATGGTAAGGACCATAGTTATTTGAGCATCGGGTATTCAATGTCGGCATGCCGAATGTTTCATGGTAGGCGCGCACCAACAGGTCAGCTCCGGCCTTACTTGCTGAATAGGGCGAATTCGGGGCCAGCGGCGTTACTTCTGTAAAGTAGCCGGTGTTTCCCAAGCTGCCATAGACCTCGTCAGTTGATATCTGAAGAAAACGAAAATCAGCAACGGCACCGGACTGCCAGTGCTTGCGGCTTTCTTCCAGCAAAACCTGCGAGCCAAGCACATTTGTGCGCACAAAAATCTCCGGGCCGGTAATAGATCGATCGACATGGGACTCGGCGGCAAAATGGACAACTGCATCAATTTTTTGATCGGCCAACAAGCGGGCCACCAAAGAGGCATCACCAATGTCCCCTTTAACAAAGCGATAATTCGGATTGCCTTCAAGTGCTGTGAGATTTTTCAGGTTGCCGGCATACGTCAGACAATCCAGATTGGTAACCATACACTGGTGATTGCTGGCCATAAAAGAGTGAATGAAATTGGATCCGATAAAGCCGGCTCCACCGGTAACAAGAAGTGCTGCAGGTGTAAATATCACAGTAGTGGTGTCCTTTTAATAATTTATAAAATATTTCACAGGTGTTTATGCAGAAAATAACTTTATTGCCACACGAAGCGTTTTTCCAAGGACAGAAAGATTTGTCAGCATCCGGACTATTTTCTTTTTTAAACTGTTCTGGTATTGTATCAACAATTTCAACATCCGACATTTTTCTCAAGGAGAATCATTATGACTGACAAGCCCACATGCCGTTGCGGGGCCGATCACCACGGCCATCTTTGTATGTTGAGAAGCAACGGGTTATATGATGAAATCGCTAAGGTAAGCAGCGACCCTAAATTCTACTGTTTCACCTGCGGCGGTGAGGCCAACTGCGCTGAAAACCTCTGCGAACCGGCTCCCATAGAGTAATTTCATGCCGGGTGACAGAGGCCCCTCAGGGAGATCGCGGACATCACCCCTCCAGCACAGTGTCCCGGGATTCCTCCAACATTGCCTCAAGTTCAACAATCTGAGTATCGGTTATGTCAAGTATTTCCGCTTCCTGGGTATTTACTAAAACAAGATCCGGCTCATGTGTCAGGCCAAGTCCAATCCGGTGACAGGTCATATTGACAAACCGCACGATTGCCAGCATCTTGTTAACCGTATCCCATTCTTCGGCGTGATGGTCACGGATCACGTCACAGTACATCGCCGGGAAATTCCAATGTTGCATCATGCGATACCCCTGTTCCACATGCATTGCATCAAAGATTTCCAGAATCAGCTCATCATCGAAAAGGGAATTAATCACCCCTGCGGTCACCAACTTTTCAATCGATTTCAAGAGGTAGAGTTTGCCGACATCGTGCAAGAGTGCTGCCAGATAGGTTTCGTCAGCTACCCCCCGCATACCGCAGGAATGGGCCAGCCAGCGAGCCCCAAGTGCACATCCGTGACTGTGCAACCAGAGCTCTTTCATGTAGTGGTCAAGAGCCGGATTATTCGACGTGTGGGCTGACTCCTGAGAAGCCGCAATCACCAGATTGATGACCTGTTGTGCTCCGAGCCTGATTACCGCTTCTTTGATTGTTGCAACCTTGGAGCGCCCCATATACATAGGAGAGTTGGCAATTTTAAGCATCTGGCTGGCCAGCGACATATCCTCATTTGCAACCTGCGAAACTTCATCGACCGTAAAATCATAGTTAGAAAGCATCCGCTGAAGTTTTAATGCGACAGGATGAAAGATCGGCAATTCAATCGGTTGTGAAGCGAGTAACCTTCTAACGGTTTCCGGAATAGATGCTGATGACATTACAAATCTCCTTATGACAATACAGGGGGGTAACAATCACAGTGTACTTCGCTCTGAATACCGTTGCATGCCTGTCTTTCCAGCAGCAGGCGCCCTTCCAGGTCATCAATAAACTGCCGTGCTGAACGGCCGCTCCTGCGAGCAACGAGCCTGGCCCATTTCAGAGCTTTGTCACATAATTTTTCGTCCGAAAGGGGAAGATTTCTCGAAGCGGCATACGTACGTACTACAGCCAGATACTCGTCTTGGTCAAATTCGTAAAACCCGAGGGAAATGCCGAAGCGGTC
>JAQUCQ010000217.1 GCA_028686145.1 Desulfuromonadaceae bacterium
TGTTGAAACTGAGGCTACACGTCTAATTTTTTCCCGCATTGCAACAATTACCGGAGAATCACCGATAAGTTCATATTCAATAGAAGCTGAGCGTTTGAGCTCGGCATTTTCTACTTTCAGTTTTTGTAACTGTAGCGCGTTAGAAACGCTGATCAAGACTTTTTCGAGCGAAAGCGGCTTTTCAATAAAATCAAAAGCTCCCAGTTTGGTGGCACGGACCGCTGTTTCAATCGTTCCGTGTCCGGAAATCATGATAACTGTAATCTGAGGAAGTTGCTCTTTAAGTTTTTCAAGGGTTTCCAAACCATCCATGCCGGGCATCCAGATATCGAGCAGAATCAGATCTGGAAGCTCCTGTCGGGCACATTCAATACCTTCAGCACCGCTTTCCGCAGTCAAAACCTGATAACCTTCATCCTCAAGAATTCCGGCCAACGCTGTTCTGATATCCTTTTCATCATCAATTATCAAAATGGTATGCTGCATATTTACTCCTCGTGCTAATATTTTTATCCAGCCGGCAACTCGACAACAAATACGGCTCCGTGCGGTATATTGTCACGTATTCGTACAAAACCGCCATGGTCAGTCACAATACTGCTCACTATGGCTAATCCGAGTCCTGTGCCACTCTTCTTGGTTGAAAAATATGGTTCAAACAAGCGCGACTTGTCTTCCGTTGGAATTCCCGGTCCATCATCAGAAATACTGATAACTGCCATTTTCAAGACATCATCAAAGACTGTCGACAGGGTAACAGTGCCATGCTCCTCCATGGCGGCCACGGCATTTTCAAGAATATTGATAAGCACACGCTTAATCTGGTCACGATCAATCATGAGAAGCGGCATTCTGGCATCAGTTGAGATGACAAATTTAACACCTCGATGTGCTTCCTGATAAAGTGTCAAAGATTCACGAATCAACATGTTGAGATTATTTGGTTCGGGTTGAATCGCGGGCATACGGGCAAAATTTGAAAACTCGTTAACAAGAGTTTTTAAATCGTCGACAGATTTAATGATCATCTCGGTACATTCGTCAAAGACTTTTTCATCGTCGCTAAAACGGGAAAGATAGCGTTTTCTGAGTCGTTGAGCAGAGAGTTGAATCGGGGTCAACGGATTTTTGATTTCATGGGCTATTCTACGAGCAACCTCACGCCAGGCTGCCATACGTTGAGCTCGCATCATTTGTGTTAGATCGTCGAGAACGGCTACCATTCCAACAATTTCGCTATTTCCGGCACGTAGCAACGTTAAATGTAACTGAAGCGCAAGCCGAGCACCATTTAGGTCAAGAAAAATCTGTTTGCTGATTGTTCCCTGCTTAGATTGTAACAATTCCCGGATAGATTCCGAAGCCATTTCGAGGTGTTTATCAGAGACAACATCGCGGTAATTTTTTCCGAGGACATTCGCGGAACTTAAACCAAGCAGGCGCTCGGCAGATGTATTAATCGTACGCAACACCCCCTCGCTGTCGATTGAAATCACACCGGCTGCAATATTACGCAGTACAATTTCCATATACTGCTGACGACGCTCAATTTCCTGGTTACTGCGAAGTAATTCTACATTAGAGACATTCAGTGCATTTTGTTATGTACATAAATCCTCTGTCATGAGATTGAATGACTGAACCAGCATTCCAATTTCATCAGCTGAATAGGACGTTATCCTGACATCAAGATTGCCACCCGCTACAGCATGTGTTGCATCTACCAACTCCTGAAGCGGTTTTGTCATACTGTTTGCCAGATAGACACCCATCCAGTAGGCAAAAAACACAATCACCATCGCAATTAAAAAGAGCGTAACGATATACGCGGTCCGGATCGGGTTTTTCAGGATTTTTAGCTGGCGAAATTCGTGGTATGAAGAGGTAATTTCTTTCATTTTGTTTACAAGTGAATACGGCACATAATAATTAACAACTACGACTCCAACAATATCCGCCTCATTCCAGGTTGAGCGAATCGGCACAATTCCTCGTATTAAATCGGCTTTTCCTACCTGGTTTACCCTAGTCAGCGTCTCACCCGCCAGCCCGCGTTTGATATCTTCTGAAGATGGATTTGTAAACTCACCTTTCGGAACAGCCGGATTCGAAGCACGGACTAGTTCCTCGCGCTGAGCTGAGTAAACCTCAACTACCCCCAGATTATATTCATTCTGCTTCTGATGAATGAGCTGTTTGAGTTGAGGAAGATTTGCGTCATTCAGCAATTTTCTGTCTTTAATAAAGTTGCTGATCTGTTTACCGTAATACATCGAATTTAGAGCTGAGCTTTTATAGTAAGTCTGCGCTACTTCAAGCGACTCACTTAATGAAGTTTCAACCTGAGTGTTAAACCAATTATGAACGGTATTATTTATAAAACCGGCAGCGGCAAAAAAAAGCAGAAGCGTTGGGACAAGCGACAGGGCGACAAATGAAAGGACCAGTTTTGTTCGAAGTTTTTTTGCAAATGGATTTGTACGACTTTCGACAAAGAGTTTCACAACATTGCGGCTGACCAGATACACCAGTAAAATAACCAGAAGAATAACAATATTGATTACAGCAAAAATAGCAATATTGCTCCCCAGTTTGGCATCTGCACTCAGCTGGGTCAGATTAATTTCAGTTTTGGTCAGAAAAGCAATTAATACAATCGCAAAAACGATAACAAGCGCTTCACGAAACCTTTTTTTCCGTTCTTCCGGTGAAACACTGGGCTCCATACGACCGAAATTCCTTTCCATTAGTCAACTTGTTAAATACTAGCACAAGTGAATCATGGTTTAAACTCATTGTTGCATTTTTGCATCAATTGCTGATTGCATTCAAGTATGATACTGTTCACAATAAGTGGAAATAGCTGATTGGAGTGAAACCATGCGCATCCAGGACTCATCGTCAGTAAGAGAACTTGATAAGAATAAAAAAAGTTCTTCACCAGTAAAAAAACTAATGAATTCATTCTTTGCAAATGAATTGAGCCACCATGAGGAGGAAATATCTTCGTATCAGGATGAAGTTGAAGACCTCAGAGCAGACATTGAGAAAACAGGAAATCTACTGACTACTGAACCAACGCTCGCAAACTTTAAGCATTTTCGTGATCTGTTGAGCAAACTCGCAAAAAAAGTGACTAATGAGGCATACCGCCTGGACAAAACAGGAGGGACACCTCAAAATCCGCGCTGTTACGAAATAATTACCGTGATTAATCGGGAAGCGGACAAACTTTACAATCTTATTATCAAAGAAAATCGTGATCCCATGGCCATCACGGCAAAAGTCATCGGTATCAAAGGACTGGTAGTCGATTTGGTTACCTAGAAACAAAAACATTTCTTTGGGATGCACATAAATTACATATTGAAATAAAAGGAATAAAATATGAGCAATACCGAATTGAATGCAACTGTACAAAAAGGGCTTGATCTTCTCGATCAGGGAGATGTTAAACAAGCTATTTCTATCTTTGAAGGATATTGCGACAGTGACAAAAGCCGACCAGACAGCTGGTTCTATCTTGGAGATGCATTGGCTGAAGACGGGCGTCTGGATGACGCTATTGCCCGCTACCGTGAAGGGCTCAAATTGTCGCCGGAAGATGCCGATGCCTTAACAACGCTGGGGGACATGCTACTCGAAGCAGGTGACCACAAGGAGTCGCTCACCTGCTACAAAAAAGTTCTGGATATCGACCCGAAAGACGCCGATGCACTGGTCAGTATTGGCTTGGTCTATAACAGCCAGGATCGCTGCGATGATGCTATCCGTGCCTTTCATCAGGCTCTGGAGCTTGAACCGGACAACGTTTTTGCGCTCAATGCAATGGGAGATGCACTTTATGGACAAGGAGATGTCGATGGAGCCATCGCCGCCTTTACCAAAGGAGTAGAACTTGATCCCGAAGACCCGGCCAGCCATTTCAACCTGGGTGAACTGTATTATGACCTGGAGGAACTTGAAGAAGCAGAGGATGAGTGCCTTGAAGCGGTTCGATGTGATCAGACCTACAGCATGGCGTACCTGACACTGGGAGGCATCTGTATGGATCAGGACCGTACCGCCGATGCAATAGCGTATTTTGAAAAATACCTGAAATATGAAACATCAATCCAGGCCGCCGACATGATTGCTGAAGTCAAAGCGGTTGTTGAAGGACTTAAAGAGGAACTAAAGGGGTAATAATGTCGCATCAAAAACCGGTCCTGATTGACTCACACTCCCACATATACTATCGCGACTATACCGGGGACTTCGACGACATGTTACAGCGTGCCGAAGATGCCGGCGTGGCAGCCATTCTGGTGGTTGGTACCGATATCGAATCGAGTCGCGAATCAGTCGAACTTGCTGAAAAATATCCGCATCTTTATGCCGCCGTTGGTATCCACCCGCATGATGCAGGGAGGGTTACCGATGAATGTTATGACATCATCCGCACCATGGCGGTTTCCAGTGCCAAAGTTGTAGCAATCGGAGAAATTGGCCTTGATTTCTATCGGGATCGTTCACCTCGTGATCTTCAGGAACTTGTTTTTCGGCGGTTTCTTCAGATCGCAGCTGATCTGAAGAAACCGGTTATTGTTCATGATCGCGAGGCCCATGATCGTGTCATGGCAATCCTACGGGAAGAAACAGTACGCAAAGGCGTTCTCCACTGTTTTTCAGGCGACGCCGTCATGGCGTCCGAAGCTTTCTCACTCGGGTTCCATATTTCAATACCGGGAACAATTACCTACCCTAGCAACAAAAACTTACGTGATGTAGTATGTGCCGTCAGCATAGATCGCATGCTGGTAGAAACAGACTGCCCCTACCTGACCCCTGTCCCGCATCGCGGCAGTCGCAATGAACCTGCTTACGTCCGCTTGACTGCCGAGAAACTTGCCGAAGTAAAAGGGTTGACCCTTGAGGACGTCGCCCGCATTACAACCAAAAATACCAGCGATCTGTTTGGAATCAACCTCTGGGACCAATCGACAAAAATTGCCTATAAAATTCGTAACTCACTGTATTTAAATATCACGAACCGCTGTTCAAACCACTGCAGTTTCTGCCCAAAATTTGATGATTTTACGGTAAAAGGGCACAATCTGATGCTGAACAGTGAACCATCATTTGATGAGGTAATGGCGGCAATCGGTCAACCGGAGGAAATCACTGAGGTGGTGTTTTGCGGCTACGGGGAACCCCTGCTCCGCCTGGAGTTGGTCAAACTCGTCGCAGCTGCCCTCAAGGCCCGCAGCTACCAGATCCGAATCAATACAGATGGCCAGGCCAACCTGTTTCATGGGCGGAATATCCTGCCTGAATTGACTGGACTGGTGGACAGCGTATCGGTCAGTCTGAATGCTCCCGATGCAGCAACATACAGCCGCCTCTGCAACACCCCTTTCGGTGAAGCCGGCTTTTCCGGGGTCTGCAACTTCATCCAGGAAGCAGTAAATCAGATTCCACAGGTCGTAGCCACAGCAGTAACGGTGCCAGGTGTTGACATCACAGCCTGCCGGACACTGGCAGAATCGCTAGGAGCAGAGTTTCGCGTCCGAGAATACACAGAAGTCGGGTGATGTTAATCAATACCGCATTACTCTTCCTAGAAAATGTTTAAGCTCTCTGCTGTGCGGCTCGGTAAATAAACGTTCGACCGGGCCACTTTCCACGATCCTTCCCTCTGCCACAAACAGACAATGGTCTGCCGCGGTACGGGCAAACCCCATATGATGTGTAACAAGCAACAGGTCACGTCCTTCGTCCCGCAGCTCCCCGATAATATCCAGCACCTCTGAGGTCATCTCCGGATCAAGAGCCGAAGTCGGTTCATCAAACAGTAAAAAGCGAGGTTTAATAGAAATGGCCCGCGCAATTGCCACTCGCTGCTGCTGGCCACCGGATAATTGGGCAGGCTTTTTATCGGCGTGTTCCTCAAGTTGAAAG
>JAQUCQ010000218.1 GCA_028686145.1 Desulfuromonadaceae bacterium
TCAGGCATAAACGTAGGTAACAGCATATGAAGATTATGATTGCCCAGCATTACATACACACAGCAGTTCTCACTTTTGCGATATTTGCATCATTTTGTCTGGTGAATCGGGCGGCGGCTTTCCCGATCCCGGAACGCTTGGAGTTCGAGCTCTCGTACGCCGGTCTCCCCGCCGGCCATGCTGTTCAGGAAGTCAGTCAGGAAGGGGCAGATATTCATATTGTTTCAACAGCCCGTTCGGCGGACTGGCTGCGCTTCTTTTTCCCGGTTAACGACCGAATCGAATCCTTTTTGACGGCTGGTTCTCATCCTCCGCATATTGGCGTTCCACGTCTATATCAGGAGCGAAAGCATGAAGGAAGGACCATAACCAACCGGGAAGCACGCTTTGACCACCAGAAATTAAAAGTAACGACCATCAATCACCGTAACAACAATGAGATGCAACACGCCATTACAAATCTGACCTACGATACCCTTTCCAGCTTCTACTATTTCCGCACGATACCGCTACAGGTCGGCACGTCATATTTTATTGACATCTATGACTGCAAACGGCTGTGGAACACAGAAGTGAAAGTACTGCGCAAGGAAGAGATTGTTACACCGCTCGGACGTTTCAAGACTGTTGTTATTCATCCACTTTTGAAATCAGAAGGAATTTTTGCGCGGACAGGAGATATCTACATCTGGCTAACAGATGATGAGCGCCGGATACCGGTACAGATGAAATCAAAAGTCGTGGTGGGAAGCATAACTGCCACTATATCTGGTGGCAGTTACTGGCCCAAGAAAATGTAAATACAAATATGATTTCTCACCCAAACTTCTGGACTTTTTTTTCTTACACTGGAGACAAGTCACCACATATCAACCGTGTCTCCTGAACTCCTCCTGCCACTGCTCTTCGGAACCGCCTTTATAGCCGGACTGGTCGACTCCATCGCCGGTGGCGGCGGCCTGATAACCGTTCCGGTCCTGATCGGCATCGGCCTCCCCCCTCAAATCGCCCTCGGCACCAACAAACTTCAGGCATCATTCGGCTCCGGCAGCGCCATGCTCCATTTTGTGCGGGCAGGCACCATAAAATTAAGTGACTGCTGGAACGGCATTATCTGGACAGCCATTGGGGCGGCACTTGGCGTTGGGGCGGTACAGCTCCTAGACGCGACATTCCTCAGGCAGCTTATCCCTTGGCTTCTGGCAGCTATCGCGATCTATACCCTCCTTTCGCCCCGTCTGGGCGCAGAGGATTCTCACGCAAGCATGAATCCCGGCACATTCTATCTGTTGTGCGGACTTTCAATCGGTTTTTATGATGGTTTTTTTGGCCCGGGAACCGGCTCGTTTTGGACAATGGCACTCATGATGCTGCTGGGCTTCTCCATGATGCGGGCTACCGCAACCACTAAGGCCATGAACTTTACCAGCAACTTCGTCGCGTTGATTTTCTTTCTTTCGGTCGGGCAAGTGCGCTTTGTTGAGGGGATTGTAATGGGTGCTGGACAGTTTCTGGGGGCGCGCGTCGGCTCAAAGCTGGTCATCAAAAGGGGCACAGCATTTATCAGGCCGGTGTTTATCACGATGGTACTAGCGCTGGTCGGACGGCTGATATATCAGAACTTCAAGTAGTTTTTGCCTTACTTGACAGATACTCTCCGAGCACCCCGCGCGAATGCTCGTCGTCATGGCAATGGGCGCAGAGGTTCTCCCAATTTGAACCATCGGGCGGATTGTTCTGGTGATTTCCGTCCTTATGATGGACAGTCAGAAGACTAAGACTGCTCTGATCAAACTCGCGGCCGCATTTAGCGCAAACCGGGCCATGGATCTTCAGGGATTTAGTCCGGTAGTTGGTATTACTGTCAACCTCACCACGCATCCGTTTGAGGATAGCAGCAGCTTCATCAGCGCTGGGAAGGGCCACCGTCCGGGGAGCTCGCGATCTCATAAGTTTATTCCTTTTTTATATTTTTACTCACATATATACGTGTCCGTAAGAGCTTCTATTCAGTTCTACGGCCATCCGCAACCATCTTGTCCAATAGCACCCAATTACGCTTGTAATCCAGAGGGGTACCGCCATTTTTCCGTACCACAGCACTGATATAAGTATTGATACGTTCCTGGTCCGCTTTGAGAATATGATTAAAACGGAAACCGCAGCGCACCCCCTCATCCAGAGACTGTTCCCAGACCGTTTCCGCCAGAGCACAGACCGGCGGCACTTTATCGACTGAAATAAAAAACATGGAAAGAGGCGTCGGGCGGTTGCTTGTATCAACAGTTAGCCCGATCCCGCCGGCACTCAGGTTAATCAGAGTCTCCTGCAAAGCAAGCCCCGGCAGAGTGTTATTATTGCGCAGATGCCCCATGACCCGCTTCCACTCTTTTCTAAAAAAGGTGAGCGGGAAATTGCCACGCAGCATAAATATTTGTGTAGAGATTTCAACTCGAGGGACGATGCGGCGCTGGAACATCTCCAATGTGCCATGCATCCGGAGTTGAAAGATATTTCCGGAAACAATGCCGGTCAGGTCTGCCAGCACCTGGATGCCGCTCCCAAAAGCCTCGCTCGTCAGCTTATAGGTTGCCTTTCCAATCTCATTGCCATGCGTGTCATGTCCGCTGTGAGTAACCATGAGCTCAAGTGAGTCCATGGCACTGGCGGTAACAACACCGCTCAGCGACTCATAAACCTCGCTATTGCGCTCCGCCGACATATTGACCAGATAGACCTTCTGCCTGTGGCTGAAGTAACGGCTATAATCGCCAATGTGAACATGAGGGGACATTTTTGCGGTCCGTGCCGCAGACAACTGGCAAAAGTGTCTGCAAGAAGTTTCTTGATAGGAACAAGAGAAATATAGTAGCTCAATCGTGCTGCAAATACCAGATGCTATCATATAGCGGTTATCCAACCATGCTGTTATGCATCAAAAACTGCTTGTAGACACAGGACAGCAGCCATTTCGACACGGTATCAGTAGCAGCCGTTCATCACCCATTCATCAGTTTCACCGTTGCTCTGCCATCGGCATAATAGTCGATGATATTCAGGCAACCATAATTTTGTTCAATATTAAACATTCCCGCCAGCGGCGCACCGATAGCATTCAGCAGCACAATGCGGTTGACCCCGCCATGCCCCACTACCAGCACCTCCTGCCCTTTATGCCTGTCAACGACTTCAGTAATGACCGGCATTACCCTCGCCTCGACATCCAGCAGATTTTCTCCCTGTGGAACCCGATAATTGACCAGATCATCCAATCTTGCCTGCCATCCATCCGGCCAGAGAGAGCGGATTTCCTGCCAGGTCATCCCCTCCCAGACCCCAATATTCAACTCCCGCAACTCACGACGTGGGGTCGGCTCAATGCCAAACGCTTGACAGATAATTCCTGCTCCGATTGTACAGCGGGACAGATCACTCGTATAGCAAGCTGATATCTTCGTATCAACGAGACGTTCTTTGAGACAATGATACTGTTCTACGCCGTAATCTGTCAGCGTAACGTCGGTCTGACCGTTGTAACGCGGCTGGTCAAAACCGGCCACCTGTCCGTGGCGAATGAGATAAATACGGGTATGTGGCGTCATATGTTCTCCGGGGTAAACTTTCGGTATTACCTGATGATCGGCACTGCAGAAAGGACCACCAACACTAGAATTTCATTGAGTTCGCTGATGCAGCCAATCGTATCTCCGGTCAGGCCGCCGAGTTTGCGCTGAAAAAAAGTACGCCCGGCGACGGAAAACATGCAGACTGACGCCAAGGCAATTAGCCCGGTGAAGCCCAGCAACCAAAACCCGGCAGAGGCAACCGTCGCAAAGGCCAGAAAAAGTGCCATACCGTCGGCACCCTGGGCAAATACGGCTCCCAACCCATCCTGCCGGGCATGGCGGGCACCGGTCAGTGTCACTACCTGGCCAAAACGCGCCAGAGCGGGAAAGAGCAGCAGCACCTGCCACTTAATCTCCGAGGGCACCGCCACCAACGCCTGCCACTTCAATAGCAACGCAAGTACGAGACCGACCGCGCCAACGGCACCGACCTGAGAATCCTTCATGACCGCCAGGAAACGTTCCTGACCACCACGAGCCGCCAGGCCATCACAGACATCAGCAAGACCATCCAGATGCAGGGCTCCGGTTATCAGAGCCAGCAACGTTATCAGCAGGGCATCGCAAAGTGGCCGGACAACCCAAGGTGAGATCAGCCAATTGCACCCGACAAGCAGTCCCCCGATCGCAAATCCCGCCAAAGGGAAAAAGGCCGTAGAACGACCCATATCTTCTTTTTCACAACGAACAGAGATAGGAAGCGGAATAATGGTCAGAAATTGAAAAGCAATCAGTAATAGGCGCATGTTACATCAACTACCATAAGGGAGAAAAACGGAACAGCAAAAAATGACGGAAGGACGTACTAAGACAGCAAGTGTGGTTACAATTTTTTTCATCTGACCGTAACGGCATCCAGAGTTTATGCCATTGCCTTTCTGCAACAGAGTGAGAAGGGTGTGGGCAAATTTGCTTTGTCCCCACGGGGGGAGAGGACCGACACAATGGCGTCTCAGATCTTGTCGCCCTTCAGATCACAGGCAAACAGCTTCCCTGCCCCACGCGAAGCACAGAAATCACCGCACATGGTACAGGTGGCCTCATCCTCCGGCGTACGGCTGGCACGGATAGCGCGGGCGTCTTCAGGGTAGAGCGCCAGCTGAAACTGTTTTTCCCAGTCCAGGTCGCGGCGGGCCTTGGACATCTCCTTGTCCCGTTCGCGCCCCTTTTCCGGATATTTATTCATATCGCCGATGTAGGCCGCTATCTTGGCGGTCTTGACACCGGTGCGCACATCCTCCTCGTTCGGGAGGGCCAGATGCTCGGCCGGGGTGATGTAGCAGATCAGGTCGGCACCGAAACGGCTCGACTGGGCCGCGCCGATCGCGGCGGTGATGTGATCGAATCCAGGGGCCACGTCGGTAGCAATCGGGCCGAGCATGTAATACGGCGCTCCACCGCTCATCCGCTTCTGCAAATGGATGTTCCCTTCGATCTCGTCCAGCGGTACGTGCCCCGGCCCTTCCACCAGCATCTGACACCCCATGTCGCGACCGATCTCGGCCAGCTCGCAGTTGAATATCAGCTCCTGGATCTGGGCCCGGTCCGAGGAATCATGGATCGCCCCGGCCCGCAGACCATTGCCGAGGGAGAGGACGGTATCGTACTTTTTAAGGATTGAAACCACTCGGTCAAACTTCTCGTAGAGCGGGTTTTCCCGGTTATTCGCGATCATCCACGCCACCATCGACACCCCCCCCTTCGAGACCAGCCCCCCGTAGCGGTACCCCTGTTTGCGCAGCCGCTCGATCGTGCAGAGGTTGATGCCGCAATGCACCGCCATGAAGGCCATGCCGTCGGCGCACTGCCGCTCAATGATATCGAAGAGCATCTCCTCGTCCAGCTTGTTCGAATCGCCATATTTTCGGGCCGCCTCGCAGAAGGCCTGGTAGAGCGGCACATTGCCGACCGGCAAGTCAACCGCTGCGATGACCTCGCTCCGGACACGGTCAAGGTCGCCCCCCACGGAGAGTTCCATCAAGGTATCGGCGCCAGACTCCTGTGCCACTAAAGCCTTACGTACTTCGGCTCCGTAGTCGATGATATCCGATGAGGTACCAATAGAAGCGTTGACCTTGGTGGAAAGCCCCTTGCCGATACCGGCGATACGGGACGGCTTGCGGTTATGGTTCCAAGGTATGACAATTTTCCCTTCGGCCACCATCAGGCGGATGTACTCCGCCTCAAGATGCTCGTTAGCAGCTACTGTCTGCATCTGTGGGGTGATTATACCCTGTTGGGCGAATTCAATCTGGGTAGACATCTGTTTAAATCCTTTGGTTCATAGTGACAGCAAGAAATCAGTTTTT
>JAQUCQ010000219.1 GCA_028686145.1 Desulfuromonadaceae bacterium
ACGACGCCATCTTCTGACCATATACGTCTCGGCAAAGTAGATCTTCGGGTGCAAGACTCTCCTGAAGAAACAGGCACCACCGGTTCAAACAAGCGGAAACTCACACTGCCAGAGATGCCGCACGAAGAATCTACCCGCTTCATGGAAATATACGAAACTGTCAAAAAGAAACATAAACTTCAGATTAACGGCGTATCTGACATTGTCTCAAGCTTCATTGATGTTTTCCGGCAGGAGGGAAAACCGCTTCTCGCGATGGCAGCGTTGCGGGATAAGGACGAATACACCTTTACACACTCTACTAACGTATGTGTTCTTAATCTGGCACAGGCGATGGCTCTCGGCATTGAAGGACAGCTGTTAAATGATATCGGCATTGCGGCCATGGTGCATGATATCGGCAAACTGTTTATCCCGGAAGAAATTCTTATGAAAACTGACAAGCTTACTGCTGAAGAGTTCAAGATCATGATGCAACACCCGGTCAAAGGCGCTCGTCATCTGCTTGAAACATCAGGTGTCCCAAGACTGGCGGTCATCGCAGCCTACGAACATCATCTGAAATACAATTTACGCGGTTATCCGCATGTTTCATCCGATTGGCAACAAAATCTCTGCAGCCACATGACGACGATATCCGACTTTTTTGATGCGCTCAGAACCAAGCGTACCTATCGTGCCCCGGTATCACTGAAAGAAACAGCCGGAATGATGCTTGATATGATGGGGACTGATCTGCACCCTGCCCTGACACGAAATTTCTTGCGGATTATTTCGCGCTTGATTAAAAGTCCCGATTGAACGCAGCGAATAACGTCCCCCCCCTGTATCGTTCGACTCAAAGCGGCAACTCAGCTACTTCATCAGGGCTTCCTGCTCGCACTCCACAAGCAGCCGGGCGATTTCTTCATCGCCGATATCCGGTAGCACGAACGTACCCCTCGAATCCTTTTCAACACGGCTGATGCCGGGATAACGTTTTTCAAGAACCTTTATTTCCATGGCCTGATCTTTGACTGTCGCCAGCAGGCGACGGTTTTCTGCCTCCAGATTATACTTTTCCACTGCCGACAACAGGGCAAATCGAAACTGCATGTCATCCCACGGCTTGGTGAAAAAACGATAAATTTCTCCTTCATTAACAGCCGTAATTGCGGCTTCCAGAGTGGCATGACCGGTCAGCAGTATTCGGACCGTATGCGGTGAGCGGCGCTTTACCTCTGCCAGCAGTTCCGATCCCTGCATTCCGACCATGCGCTCGTCCGAAACAATCGCCTTAACAGTTCTACCATCCATGATTTCAAGTGCCTGTAAACCACCTGACGCAGTCAATATTTCATACGGATCATCAAGCAGAGCGCGAGTCAAAGCCGATAAGACATTGACCTCATCATCAACAAGCAAGATTGTATCTTTCATAAAACACCCCCTTCATTTTTTACCTCTCCGCAAAACGGACAGTGCTGCCAATCGGCATCCATCGGCATCTGGCAGTGAACGCAGCGATTTTCCCTGACCATACCGCAGTATGGACAAAACATGAATTTTGCCTCGATTGAACGTCCACATTGCAAGCAGGAGCGTTCAAGGGAGACACTCGGACCAATCACCCGCAACACTTCCTCCAGCGTCGTCCAACCAAGCCGCACCTTTTCCAGAGCATCTTCGAGCAGAGTGCGCATACCGCTGGCTCGAGCCAGTTCCAGCACCTCGGACTCCTTATAGACGTTGCCGATAATCTGCCGAAAGTCCTCATTCATGATAAACACTTCATAGACACCGATTCTTCCCTGATAACCGCTTTTGTTGCAGGCGTCACAGCCGCTGCCGACAGAGACATCACCGGTAAAAAATCCGGCAGGGGCCCGTAGTATTTCCAGCAGGTCCTTGTCGGGCGGAACCAGTGTTGCGCAGTTTTTGCAAACCTTGCGCACCAGACGTTGGGCAATGATTCCTTCCAGCGCCGAGGCGATGATATACGGTTTTATGCCCATGTCGATTAAACGGGTAATGGAACCGATAGCCGAGTTGGTATGCAGGGTGAAGAGTACCATATGACCGGTAAGTGCCGCTTTAAACGCAACATCGGCAGTGTCATGGTCACGTATTTCACCCACCAGGATAACATCCGGATCCTGACGCAATGTTGATCGGAGAACCTGAGCGAATGTCAGGCCGATTTTTTCATGGATTGAGACCTGATTTGCCTCTTCGAGATAATACTCGACCGGTTCTTCAATGGTCTCGAAGTTCCGCGACGAATTCATCATTGAGGAGAGCAGCGAATAAAGCATGGTGGTTTTGCCGCTGCCGGTAGGACCGGTGGCAATAACAACTCCCTGTGGCTTCTTACTCAATACAGTGATTTTTTTGAGATCGTCAGGCAGCACGCCGAGATCGTTCAGGCTTTTAATCGCTGCGCCTTTATCCAATATACGCATGACTATTTTCTCGCCATTCAGCGTCGGCAACGACGAAACTCGCATATCTACAATACGTGCCCCTGCTTTGACAGTTATGCGGCCATCCTGAGATCTGCGTCGCTCTGAAATATCCATTTTTGAAAGAATTTTGAGACGGGAAATAACGGCCGGGTGCAGGTCGGCCGGTATCTTGATCTTGCTATGCAGCATCCCGTCAATACGAAACCTGATTACGGTGTACTTGGTTTTAGGTTCAATATGAATATCACTTGCACGATGCCGAATACCCTCGGAAATGATCGAATTAACAATCCGAATGACCGGCGGCACTTTGGACGAACCAATAAGTTCTTCGACGCTTGCCTCTTTTTCTTCATCCTCAATAACAATATCAATCTCATCAAGAGGTTCAATATCGAGCGCATCTTCAATTTCGGCTTCAGAACCCCTCTGGCCCGCCACCCGTTCCAAAGCAACAGCTATCTGCGACAGAACAGCTATATACGGCACAACCTTTAATCCAGTCACTCGGGTAATGTTATCGCAGAGCATCAGATCTGACGGATCAGCCATAGCCAGAATTAATTGTCCCGCTTCCATGCGAACAGGAATAATGCGATGCCGTCGGCAGATATCCATCGGGATAATTCCGGCCGCGGAGGGATTAATCTCTGTTTCGCGCAAATCAATAAAGTCAATGCCCAGATTTTTTTGCAGGGCGCGCACCAGTATATTTTCGGTAATATATCCCAGCCGAACCAAGGCATCACCCAAGAATTCATCCCGTTCCCGCTGTTTGCGTGCCGATGTTACCGCATCTTTGGATAGAGCTCCGTTCTTTACCAGGATGTCAGCCAGCATTCCCCGGCTTTCATCAAAAAGGCCGGCATATCGGGTAATAGTTGCCTGTTGGTGCTTGGCTACCTCCTTTAGCTGGCGGTTCTCCTGGATCAGAACATATTGTTGTAATGCCAAACTGACAGTCAAACGGAGATCTTCGTCATTCCATGGTTTGGTAATGAATTTGTAAACCGCTCCGTCCTTGACCGCACCCATGATGGAATTGACGTCGGCATAACCGGTCAACATAATACGGATCGTCTCCGGCCAGCTCTCCTTGATACGTTTAAGCATCTCAGCACCGGTCATTCCCGGCATACGATGATCGGATACAATCAACTGCACCGGCCGCGCGTCCATTATCTCCAATGCTCTTGCAGCCGATGTTGCCGTCAGAATCGTATAGTTCTCTTCCATAAAAATACGCGTGAGGGCAGAAAGTACATTTTCTTCATCGTCGACAAAAAGCAAGGTAAAATCAGTCCGGGATTTTGTGTCAACCTCTACCGCTCCATTCCTTTTATCAACAGCCGTGTCATTGACCATATCCCGGAAAAGGCCTGCATATTTACTCATGACTGTTACTCCCTATTGGCACAGTCACAATAAAAACCGTACCGCCTTCCGGCGGACAGGTGAGGGAAATTTTTCCGCCACACGCCTGTACCGCCTGTTCTGCCAACGACAGTCCCATTCCGGTTCCCTGTCCGACATCCTTGGTTGTAAAAAATGGTTCGAAGATATAGTCACGAATATCTGGTGGGATTCCGGGACCATTATCGGCAATCAGAATACGTGCATTGTCATCCTGCTGACCTGTTGAGATGGTAATCTTTAACGGTGCCGCCTTCAGTTGCAAAGCATTCCGAATAATCTGCAGAAATGCCTGAGAAAGCAGAGCCGGGTTCAGCCTTACCTTCGATATGCTCCCCAAATTACGCTCGACAACCGTACCCGGCTGCACCTCATGGCAAAGGACACTCAACGTCTGTTCCAGTTCAAGGTTAATATCTGTGGGAACCGACCCGGTTTCACCGACATGCGAGAACCCCTTCATATCCGCCACCAGTTTTTGCACCCGCCCTGCGCCGTCAAGCGACTGTTTCACCAGACTGTCAAGATCGGTAAAAATGTACCCTATTTTCAGTTCTCTCCAGCGGGTTTCGGCTTGCCTGGCAAGCTCTGCAGGGATAGCCGGTTCACAGTTCGTACGGTAGAATTCCAGCATTTCCTTGAGCTTTGTGGCATATTTTGTCAACGTGTTCAGATTACTAATGACAAAACCAATCGGGTTGTTGATTTCATGCGCCATCCCGGCAGCCAGACCACCAATGGCAGCCAGTTTTTCCTTCTGAAGCATGATGGCATATGCCCGTTTCAATTCTTCGCTACGTTCCTGTACCTTTGTTTCCAATGATGCAGCCAGCTCTCGATATTGCCGTTCCGACACACTCAGTTTCTCATTCGTTTCCAGTAGCTCATCATAGGATTGATTGACAATAGTGGTATGCGCCTCGCTTGTCAGCATCCGCTTCATGGAACCATTGATCAGAGTCTGTAGAGCCACATGCAGCATATCGGTAATTCCTTCAAGTCTGGCTCCGGAGTCCATAGCATAGACCACAACCGAACCGGCTGGTTCACCTTCAACCAGAATTGCCCTGATGGCGGAAAATGGGCTTTCGACACCGCAGGAAGCAAGCAGCACCCTGTTGCTATCGATAATTTCAGCACCACACGCGCCTGCCCGCACAGCACCATCCAGCACCATCAATGCTTCGGAAACTTCGAGGAGTTGAGCCAGATTTTTATCTTCGCCGATAATGAAATCGAGTTTTCGGTCAATACTCATATACATTCCTTTTGAAGAGGGACACAATTTAGCGGTTCTACCCGGCAATTCTGGTCACGCTGCCCACAAAATCTGCCCGTTCAACGCCAAAGCGTGCGGTTAGTTCCAGGCGTGCGTTCAGCCTATCAAAAGTCAAGGCAACTAGCTGTCTGTATGTTTCCAGCACTCCGTCCCCTTGCAACGCCGACGCCATGACCAGCGGCAACCCGGTTGGCTCCCAAGTTGTTTGAATCTCGTTTTCAGGGATAATATCCGGCACATCACGTTTATTAAATTGGATCACCAGCGGAAGTTTATCAATATCAAGACCAACCATCGCCAGGTTCTTTTCAAGATTGGCGAAACTTTCCGCATTAGGCCCCATCTGTTTTTTTTGAGAATCCGCAACAAAAACAATACCGTCAGCGCGCTGCAGTACCGCCTTACGGGTAGCGTCATGCCGGACCTGCCCCGGAACGGTAAACACCTTCAGCTTGATGCGAAAACCGGAAGGGGCCACATAAAAAAGCGGCAAAAGATCAAAGAATATCGTGCGATCATCAACGGTGTCCAGTACCATTAGGTCACCACGACCCTCAGTGCAAAGCTGGTCATGCAGACAAAGCAGGTTTGTAGTCTTGCCCGATAATGCCGGACCGTAATACACCAGTTTCACCACCAGTTTTTTTGCCTGTTCGTCAAATTCAATCATATATACCGCCTATTTCTCAACCAGAACAAAGACACCATGACCTGGTGGATCAATCCGGTAATAGCGACTAATTGAGGAGATACGAGCTTCATCAAGTTCTTCACCATGCCCCAGCAGCAGATC
>JAQUCQ010000220.1 GCA_028686145.1 Desulfuromonadaceae bacterium
CCGGCGACACTTCAATGCCGTTTTTAACACGAATATATTCGGCCAGTCTCTGTTTGTTTGCCCGTTTGATCTCAATCCACTGCTGCTGAAAATCGGACTCTTCAGCAAGCGGAACCAATTTTTTCAGTTCATCCAGATTGGTGACCCACCCTTCACCGATACGGGATGAGATGAGGTCGGCCAGCCAGCGGTTGCAGTATTTCAGCCAGCGCCGCTGGGTAATACCGTTGGTTTTGTTATTGAAACGCTCCGGCCAGAGCTGAAAGAAATCGTGAAACAGGTCATCCTTCAAGATTTCACTATGTAATGCCGAGACACCATTAATCGAATGGCTGCCGACAATCGCCAAGTGCGCCATACGCACGCAGCGCTCACCATCCTCGCCGACAATAGACATCCGCCGCAAGCGGTCATTATCACCCGGAAAACGGGCAATAATCTGCTGAATAAAAACCTCGTTTATACGATAAATGATTTGCAAATGGCGTGGGAGGATTCTCTCCATCATCTCCACCGGCCATTTTTCAAGTGCTTCCGGGAGCACCGTATGGTTAGTGTACGCAAAAGTATCAACTGCAATCTTCCAGGCGTCATCCCAACCGAGCCGTTTGTCATCCAGCAGAATCCGCATCAGTTCTGGAATCGCCAGGGTCGGATGGGTGTCATTCAGCTGGATTGCCACCTTTTCTGGCAACAAAAAAAGATTGCCATGTTTTTTCGAAAATCGGTAAAAAATGTCCTGCACAGTGGCTGAAGAGAGAAAATATTCCTGACGCAGGCGCAATTCCTTTCCCTCTGCCATATGGTCGGCAGGATAGAGAACTTTGGAAATATTCTCGGTACGCATTTTGGATTCAACGGCGCCGATATAGTTCCCCTGATTAAACGAACCAAGCTCAAAATCACGAGTCGATTTGGCACTCCAGAGCCGCATGGTATTAACGGTTTCATTGCCGTAGCCCGGAACCGGAAAATCATAAGCCAAAGCCATAACATCGGTGGTATCGATCCAGGAGTAGCGGGTTTCCCCTCGTTCATCGCGAAAACTTTGAACCCGGCCATGAAACTTGATCTGGTGCAGATGTTCCTGACGATCAAACTCCCACGGATTGCCGTATCGGAGCCAGTTATCGGGAAACTCGGCCTGTGCCCCGTTAATGATTTTCTGATAGAACATCCCGTACTCGTAGCGAATACCATACCCGTAGGCGGGCAGGCTCATCGTGGCCATTGAATCAAGGAAACAGGCTGCCAGACGTCCGAGGCCGCCATTGCCGAGCCCAGCATCCCATTCCTGTTCCTGCAGTTCTTCAACATCAATACCCATCTGCTTGAGGGCGGTCTGCCACTCCTCCATCATCCCCAGATTAATCAGGCTGTTGCCAAGCGTGCGTCCCATGAGGAATTCCATCGATATGTAGTAAACCCGTTTGGCATCGTTGATATAGTATGACTGCTGGGTATCAAGCCAGCGATTGACCAACACATCACGTACGGCATATGCCAGCGCCAGATACAGGTCCGCTTTGGTAGCGGTATATTTGTCTTTAACCAGAGTATACTGCAGATGGCGAAGAAAAGAGCGCTGCAGATCTGCTACGGTAGGTTTTTCATCGCGGGCTGGGGTCGAATCAACAGTAGTCATGGCAGCCATCCTTTGGGCAGGGTTAACGGGGAAGAACTATATCTATATCTACCGCTTAATGCAAGGAATGAGCATTCCATTTCTGCATAATCTCTGCTATAGTGGCCACATGGGTGAGAAACTGATTTGTAATAATAAAAAAGCCTATCACGATTATTTTATCGAGGAGAAGTTTGAGGCAGGGTTGGTACTGCAAGGGACTGAAGTCAAGTCGCTTCGAGCCGGAATGGCCAATCTGAATGATTCATTTATGCTGGTGCGTGATGGTGAGGCGTTTTTGCACAACCTGAACATCTCTCAATATGAGTTCGGCAACCGCGCGAATCACCAACCGGATCGTAACCGCAAATTGTTGCTCCACCGCCGGGAGATCGACCGTCTGTACGTCAAGATTCGGGAGAAAGGCCTGTCTGTCATCCCCCTGCGGCTGTACTTCAAGAATGGCCTTGTCAAGGTAGAAATAGGGCTTGCTAAAGGCAAGAAGCTCTACGATAAACGTGAGGATATGAAGACAAAGGATAGCCAGCGTGAAATGTCACAGGCGCTGAAGGCCAGAAACAGGGAATAATCAGCTCAAAGTTCAAAGTAAATTGACAACTTCTGTAACTTCTCACCATTTTAGTCCATTACAATCTATACAAACTAAGAAACGGATCTTGCAGAGACAATCGGAGAGACCCCACCTTTTCGGAATCTCGTGCAAATTACTTGCTAATAGTGTATGTTTAATCAGTAATAACAATGATTCTCGTTTTGCGGGTTTCAACTTCATGGGGGTGTAAAGGTTTCGACAGGCGAAGATAGATTCTGATTGCGCTGGGAGGATAGTGGTTGGCCTCTAGAATAATCCACTAAACAATGAATGCAAACAATACAACTGCTGCAGACAATTACGCCTTTGCAGGTGCAATTGCTGCTTAGTACCAGCCTTGGAATCCTCGGATTCCAAGCGAGCTAGAGGGTAGACTTAACTCCCTGTGTAACCCTTCGGCTGTCAAAAAGAAGTAATTGTAATGGGACGGTGAGGATGGTCCGATAGTCACTGTATAGTTAGGAATCGGTTTTTGGTGCCGTGAGTGATGGCTTACCTTGAACTTAAAACCATAGTCAATCTATCAGCGTAGACGTTAGCATCGAAGAGCGTTTGGACCCGAGTTCGACTCTCGGCACCTCCACCATTTTATTTTTTAGTCGATTTGATAGCGTCTCAGCAATGTGGCGCTATTTTACTATCTACAAGACATGTCCTTAAGTCGGCACTGGCACTGGACTTTAACATTTTTGAAGACACAGGATTCACGAAGCAGCTTGTCATATCGGAGCTGATGCAATTGTAACGCGCAATCTGAAGGATTATAATAAATCCAGAATTTCAGTTTATTCCTCGGAATAGCTGGCTAAAATACTGGTTTCTAAAAACGGTGGCTAGCGAGAAGAGCGAACCATGTGCGGCATTTGGACTTTGTTTGCTGGTTTGCTAGATACAAAGCACCGCCTCACTAATACCGTTATTTTGCTATACAAATATCTCGCCGCGCCTTGCGGCAAAACACACTCCCAGTTGACCGGAAAGCCTGCTTTCTTCTAAAAACTCACGATTAAACATTTGTAAAAGTATTGTAAAACGCATGGCACCCCCTTCATTTTTTTCTTCAGCTTCTCTATACTAAAAGCAGAAAGTACAATAAGCAGCACTCCCTCCGTTACATTTACTATGATCGTTTTACGTGATGCCAGTCACAGAGAACTTTTATTGAGCACGACATGTTGAGCATGTTGCATCCGAACAGTTCCAGACGAAAGCGACATCGAGCCTCCTGATTTTCCCACTTTCATCACCGACCTTCGCCAAACGTATAACTCTGTCAGGCTGCAATATTAGGTTCTTTTTTTAATCACTCTCCGCTCGTGTAACAGAATCACCCCTGAAACAGACACACAAGGAGAATAACATGCCCCACCCCATTCCACATCACAACCAACATCCCGCCCCGCATCCTCTGGCAACCAGAGCCCGCGTCCTTCTTTCAAGCGTCTTCGGCCCGTATGCTCAGGATGATCAGTACGGTAGCCGCAAAGCCAACCCGATGGAACTGTACCAGAATCAGGTCACCCGCCTTCAAGGAGGTTTCTCCCTCCGTATGTTTCACCGCTCCTTCGGGCTGATGATGATACAGGAAAATCTTGACGCACCCTGCACGCTTCTCGATTTTCCGACTTTGGAGAGCTTCACCGAACATATCAATCAACAAAGCTACGATATCGTCGGTATCAGCGGCATTATTGCCAATGTCGGCAAAGTTGCCAAGATGTGCGAATTGATCCGCCGTTATCAACCGGAGGCCACAATTGTCATAGGAGGACACATCGCCAACAAGGAGGAGCTCGATCAAATGATTGATGCCGACCTTATCGTTCGCGGTGAAGGGGTCCGCTGGTTTCAGCGCTACCTCGGACAAGATGACCAAAAACCTATCAAACACCCCGCGGCTTTTTCCGGCTTCGGCTCAAAAGCCATGGGATTAAGTCTTGGCGACAGTCCTGAACGGACGGCAGCGATCCTGATCCCCTCCGTCGGTTGTCCCATGGGGTGTAACTTCTGCTCCACCTCCGCCCTGTTCGGAGGAAAAGGGAAATTCATTAATTTCTATGAGACAGGTGATGAACTCTATGCCGTCATGTGCGATATCGAACTAAAGCTGAAGGTGCGCTCCTTCTTTGTTCTCGACGAAAATTTTTTGCTGCACCGGAAACGGGCGTTGCGGCTGTTGGAACTGATGGCAGCTAACGGCAAGAACTGGTCACTCTCCGTTTTCAGCTCGGCACGGGTACTGAAATCCTATTCAATGGATCAATTGCTGACATTGGGAATCAGTTTCGTCTGGATGGGACTTGAAGGAGAAGAGAGCGCCTATGACAAGCTCAAGGGGGTCGATACCTTTAAGCTCGTGCACCATTTGCAGGCCAACGGCATCCGGGTTCTCGGTTCATCGATTCTTGGTCTTGAGGATCACCGTCCGGAAGATCTGGGTGCCATCATCGACTATGCCGTCAGTCACGACACGGTTTTTCACCAGTTTATGCTGTACACGCCGATTCCCGGCACCCCACTTCATGAAAAACACAAGCAGGAGGAGACTCTCCTCTCTGAAACAGAATTTCCCTTTGCCGATGCCCATGGTCAGTATCGCTTCAACTATCGTCACCCGCATTTCAAAAACGGGGAGGAAGAGAACCATCTACTGGACGCCTTCCGCCGGGATTTTGGTGCGAACGGCCCCAGTCTCCTGCGCCTCTTCCGGGTACTTCTGAACGGATGGCAAAAGCACCAATCACACTCCCGCAGTGTTCGGAAACGCCTCGCCTGGGAAGCTGCGCCACTCCGTTCCACCTACGCCGCTGCTGTCTGGGCTATGAAACGGTATTATCATCTGAATCCGCAGATTCGGGAAAAAGCAGAAACTCTTCTTGAGGATATCTATACCGAATTCGGCTGGAAAACACGCCTGATTGCCCCGCTTATCGGCCGTTATGTTTTCATGCGCCTGAAGAAAGAGGAAGAGCAACTTGCGGCTGGCCGGACCTATGAACCTCGATCCTTCTGCGAATATAATGCCGCAGCACTGGCTCTTAAAAAAAGTACCACCGCCGAGCACAATCATGGCATTGCGCAGTTGACTTCGCTGCCGCAACCGGCCTGGCAGTGAATTGAGAAAGCTGTCTGTAATTGCACATTGGCCTCATCCCCGCACGACAGAAATTGTAACAACCCTCTCAAGGAGGTTACAATTTCTGTTTTTCCTCCACTAACACCCTCAATCGTACTTCCCAAACAATTCAGCAAGTGTGGTTGTAGGCGTTTAGACTTGCCGTGCTTTCCCACCGCCACCACCAATCCCGTAAAACATCAACCATTCAAAATATATGGGCCTTGATTCTTCTAAATGTACATCATTTTATTGCACCGAAATGGGCAAGTGAAACAAACTCTCAAAAATTGAGGTATACTGTGTCTAGTCATACAATCTCTCGTTGTGATCAAATCGAGAGCTCAGACGAAAGGAGAATAAGAGATGAGTAAAGATAGCAAGTGCCCGGTAACGGGCAGAGTTGATAAGCCAACTGCCAACAGGGGTACATCGAACCGTGACTGGTGGCCGAAACAGTTGAACCTGAAAATTCTTCATCAGAATTCTTCCTTAATTAACCCGATGGGTGGGGAGTTCAACTACGCTGATGAATTCAAAAAACTCGACCTGGAGGCCCTGAAGAAG
>JAQUCQ010000011.1 GCA_028686145.1 Desulfuromonadaceae bacterium
CAAACTGGGTGATCACTGATTTGGCCTGGCTGAATGGAAAGACAATGAGCCCGCTCAGAAGGTCCGGTCCTACAGGATGAAGTTGGAACACGAAGCTGGTGACAATACCGAAGTTACCGCCTCCGCCACGCACCCCCCAGAAGAGGTCACTGTTTTCCGATTCACTGGCATGCACTTGCTTGCCAGCCGCCGTGACAATATCTACCGAGAGGAGGTTGTCAATGGTCATTCCAAATTTTCTGCTCAACCAACCGAAGCCTCCGCCAAGCGTCAGGCCAGCCACACCCGTGGTAGAGTTGATGCCTAGCGGAGTGGCGAGACCGTGTACTTGGGCGGCTGCATCAAATTCTGCAAGAGTGCAGCCAGGCTCTACTGTTGCTAGGCGTGCATCAGAGTCCACTCGCACATTTTTCATCAGCGAAAGATCAATCATGAGACCGTCGTTGCAGACGGCATTGCCTGCAATATTGTGCCCGCCGCCCCGGACCGAGACACGGAGGTTGCTCTTGTGGGCGAATTTGACAGCTTGAATGATATCTTCAGGCGAAGTGCAGCGGGCTATCAGTGCAGGCTTGCGGTCGATCATGGCGTTCCATATCCTCCGTGCTTCATCATAGCCTGCGTCGCTTACTTGAAGTATATTTCCCCGGAAGTTTGATCTTAACTTGTCAATATTTGCTTTAAGTAAAGGATTCATGATTATCTCCTTTTATGTCCAGCTCAATTATGACCGATCCCTTCACACTAGCGAACTCTACATATTCTTCAACCGAAAATAAAGAACGGACACAATTGCATATTGTCTATAAATCAATTCTTTAGAAGCCATTTTAGATAACAGGATGCTACAGTATTTCTCAAATTCATTATACGATTCTCGCAAAAATAAGTCGATATGTGAACCGGATTTTAATTCTGGCTCTTATGACAAAGCCTCTCGCTCCTGTATACCTGATTGTATACCTAGCATTGAGAGGCTCTGTTTATACCTAGTTAAATCAACTAGTTAATGTATTGGCGTCCCTTGGCAGACACACTTCGGACTTTTACCGTAAATAGATTGGGTTTTCCCACCTGAGGCTGGACCAGCCTCGGGTGGGAATGGCCATAATCAGAGAGCTTTCACCAGAGGGATTGCCCCCAGGTCAGTTGTCTGGCTTTGTACAACGCTTACCGCTGAAGACGAGTAGAGGTGGAAACCGTTCGCTGATATGAATGTCTTGTACGAGACCGTTGGAGTACTGGGCGGCACGAAGATGGCAAAAGGTGACTGCCATGCGCCGCTGGTGTAATTGCTGAATATTTTACCTGCCGCGATCGGGTCGGCGTCATTGATGTCCCCGCGGCGTTTGACGGAAACGGTCGCGCTCGACCAGTCCTTGAATGTTGAAGAGACCGTCCCCGAGATGGAACCGAACTGGGTAAGCATGTCAGACATCCGCACGAGCCGTATCCCGGTCGGTTTAAAATTATACGCACCGTTTCCCCGGGCAACGATAGCGGTATTGGGATCAAAGTCGATCATGAGTGCGTTAATCGTATCCGGTTTAATCTCAAGCGGGCCAAGGATTTTCAAGCCGGTCTGCTGGGCGCTGGGAGTGGTAAGCGGTATTTTGTTGGTCGGATCTGAAGTAAGCACGAGGTAGTTTGCCGGTTGCTGCTGGCCATTGGGGTTCGGTTCGAGTATTAGGCGAATCTGGCTGTAAGTGCCTGCAGAAGTACAACATCACCAAGTGCCTGCTGCACAAACTGCAGCTGTATGACATCTTTGGCATTCATGATGTTGTCCTATCTTGCGGCCCGCGGCAGTGACCAGTTGTATCTGACTGCCAACAATCGCATGATAATAACGGTTGAGGCCGAAAACAGTGCTATCAAGGCTGATGGCATTACAGTCAGTTGCAGCAAGTAAAGCAAGGCTCCCCCGGCCAGACAGGCAGAAGCATATACCTCCTTCTGCAAAACCATTGGCACTTTGGCTGAAAGCAGATCACGGAGCATTCCGCCAGCTGTAGCAGTCATTACTCCCATCATAACAGCACCAAAAAACCCCAACCTGAATTCAATGGCCTTGTAGGTACCAATCACCACAAAAGTGCCCAGTCCGATAGCGTCAAAGTAGATCAAGGGATGGGTGAGGAACTCCAGACGGCGGTGAAAGACAAATACCAATAAGGAAACTACTACTGAAAGATAAAGGTAAGTCTCATTCTTGAGTATAAAAGGCGGGCTGTCGCCCAGCAATAGATCACGCAACGTGCCGCCACCGGTAGCGGTAACAAGGCCCAGTACCAACACGCCAAAGATATCCATCTTCTGGCGAATTCCGGCTAGAGCCCCTGAAGCTGCAAAAGCTGCAGTTCCCAACAGATCAAAAGCGTAAAGCAGAGTCATTTTTATAGGCACTCCGTGAATAGTTTCTGTTTCAAAAAGAATTTAAGTAGTTCATCGAAGAAATCTTCTAAACCACCTTTCGACATTAATTTCATAAGTAACGTCGGCTTCGCCGGAATACCCACTACCGCCCTTTTAGTTGAAAAGCGACCTGGTTTGCGACGACGGCGGCAGCCGAATTAGCGGCAGATCGTTAATGCCAAGTTGCAAGCTGATCCGAGGGCTACTCATAAGAGCATCTTCCGGCGATTCAAAGCTGCCAACGGAGACGATGAACCAGTACAGCCCGTCCTTGTCAACTACCGGAATTATCGACGAGGGATTTAACCCTAAAGAGAGGACTTTTCTACGTGTCGCTTCCGCATCTTCCGCTACAGCGAACTGGCCGACCTGGAGCGAGTATTTCCAATTCACAGAGAGGGCCGTCGAAAGCTGAAGCTGCTCCAGCGTGACCCAATCATACTGCTCCTGCGGGGCTGATGGTTTCGTTTCCTCATCCTGGTTACCGCAGGCGGTCATCGTGACAGCAATAATTAAGATAGCAACAGTATATTTGAATGTTCGTTTTATCGCACCTAACCGAAAGTTTATGAATCCAGGCATAATTCCTCATTAATCAGTGAGTTATATTATGATGATCCAACTTTATTTTACTATGTCGTATCTTTTGTTCAACCGCCTGGTTGGGACTCGCCTTTTTAGCCTTCTGACTTTTTACTCAAGGGCGGATCCCTCCGGGGCCCGCGGCACAGCCGTTAACAATCCGCCTGATGCGCCAACGTATCACCGCGGCATCAGCGCGAACACACCCCAGCCCAGGTATTCACGCGTGTAAGCGGTGTAGCGCTCGGGTTCCGTGGTCAGTTTGGTTCGAACATTTTTCGCTAACTCTGGGGAATGGGGAATTGGAGGTCTGACAATCATTTTCCGCTGTTAAGCTTTAACCAGTTTATATTGGCTTTTTTAATGTTACCAGGAATATTTTTGCTCCATTTTTCATACGCTGCCATGCTGCAATTCAGGTAAAGCTTGTCATCAACAATCTTCCACACTTCTGGATCGGTAACGGCTTTTCGCGCCTCCGTCATGGCCCAGGCGCAATAACCGTCATATTGCGGGGCATATTTCTCCGGATTCGTCTTAAACAATTCTCTGTTATCACTTGTTTGAAAATACCAAGTCATATTATGCCACTGGGCGGTAAATGACTCGTTGCCTTTTGTGGCCTTATTGGCCTTGAAATATGCGACGGCATCATATCCTTTGATGGCTATATCACCCTTCGGTGATTGTCCGGTTGCAATACAGCCGAATCCAATAAATAGTAGCAATGCAAAAAAGAAAAACATTTGAAAAGCATTGGTTGAGCATGGTGATTTCATATCCGGCTACCTCCAAATCTATTTTCCTAACGGGGCCGCCGTTGACCCGTCCGGGTAGCCTTAGGCCCGGTCGGTGCCCAATGGTGTTGTTGGAAATCAAAGTTTCAAATTATTCCACTTTCAAAGGTAAACCCCTAAGGGTAATTCCCCCAGGTTCACCCACTTATCCACTCTTTCGCCTCGGCGAGCCTGTCATTACTGAAAATTTTCACCGGGCATGGGATAATGAATGAAGTTTGAGAAGTCCTCAACCGCCCATTTGTTCTTTAACGTCCGGTACCGTCAAGCATTCGCATTTATTTACATTTCGATGCATATTTTGCCGAAATGCGCACCGCTCGCCTCATAACGAAATGCCTCAATCAGATCTTGAAGAGGAAAGGTCTTGTCGATGACCGGTTTCATGTCATTGGCATCCAGAGCGCGGATCATCTCAATCTGCTGCTGGCGGTTTCCGACGGTCACCCCCTGAAGTCTCACTTGCCGAGCCATCAGCGCCGCGGTCGGGACCTGACCGGAGAAACCAGTCAAGACGCCGATGAGCTCAATATGCCCGCCGATGCGGCACACGTTTATCGACTGCGGCAGAGTCTCCGGACCGCCCACTTCGATGACATGATCAACGCCACGACCGTCAGTCCGGTCTAAAACTTGCTTTTCCCAGTTTGGATATTGTTTGTAGTTGATCGTGTGGTCTGCGCCCAGCGCGCGTGCGCGAGCCAGTTTTTCATCCGATGACGAAGTGACGATCGTCAATGCGCCCATCATTTTTGCGAACTGCAGGGCGAATATCGACACACCGCCAGTACCCAAAGTCAATACCGTTTCACCAGCCTTCAAAGGACCATGACTGACAAGGGCGCGCCACGCCGTAAGACCGGCTGTGGTCAAAGTCGCCGCTTCGGTATGGCTGTACTTCTTAGGCGCCCGAGTGAACCAATTTGCCGGCCGCACTACCATCTCCCGCGCATAACCATCCACGCCATCGCCGGGAGTCTTGGTGAACCCGGAGGAAACGGCTTCGCCACTTTGCCACTCGGGGAAAAAACAGGAGACGACGTGATCGCCCACGGCAAACTCGCTGACGCCTTCCCCGATCATTTCGACGATTCCCGCTCCATCGCTCAACGGAATGAGTCCGTCGGCAGTGGGAATCTTCCCAAGCGCAACGAGATAATCATGATAGTTCAGCGAACTGGCGTGCAGCCGCACCAGAATTTCGCCCTCCTGCGGTGCACCCGGCTCGTCCATCTCAACCACCGTCAGCCGCTCGAGCCCACCGGATTCTTTAAGTCTTATCGTTTTCATAAGGCGCTTCTCCGATTGAAATAGTTATGATGAGCCGCAGCTCGAAGTTAAAAAAGAGGTCATACGGTCACAGGCGTTTTCATTCAGTGTTCAAAGGTTCAATTATCACGATGAGCCATTTGTTAAGTGTGTAAATCTATCCACAGCTCTCTTACGCTCTTGTACTTTTTCGGTTTGCTAACAAGGGTCACGGTCTCTTCGTAGTGTTGCGAACGCACTGATCAATGTACATTTGATATATTGTATTTTACCACTCACGGAGAAAATGACAAATGTGTGCCAAGGATGATGATGTTTGGTAATAACGATAGAGGGAGGGATGATTATCCAGAAAGAGAAGTATTCCAATCCATGAATTTTATTCACTTACTAATATTTCTACGCATCGCCTCATAAACAAAAAATCCGTTAAGTTAATAGCTAAGTTAACGGATTCATTTGAGATGGCGTCCCCTGGCAGACGCACTTCTAACTTTTTCTGTCAGATGGATTAATAATCCGTAATAAATTTACACAGGAATGCCAATTGTCACGTCATCCACTTTTTCAGGCTTGCTCCACCTTTATTGTCTCCACTATTTCCATCCTACCTCAATATTTGGTAAGGCTATTAAAGTGGACTATCTAAGCTAAATTTCCGAAGAACGCTGGCATTCGTCTTGACAGTAGTGTGGTTTAGCTCCTCATATCTGGGGGTACTGGCCCCACCAAGAAGCGCTGAAGCCATGTCCCCGGCTTGATGCCCAACTGCGGCCGGGTCGATTTCAAGGATTGCCGCTGCGCCCAGTCCAAGGTAACGTGAGGCAAAGGCAATTACTGGTACACCATGTTGCTGTCCGAAAAGGAAATAGGCCTCAGTCGTTTCGCGAGTGACAGCAGTGGTATCAGGAAGCATCCATAGTGCATCAACTTTGCCAGCCAAGGAGTTAAGTTGGGCTATGACCTCTCTGGGCACCCGTACAGTACGCTCTTCCAGCTTGAACCCTGCCTGATCGGCAGCCTTGCGGGCTTTATTCAGATACCAACCCGTCTTGCTTGGGTTATAGACAATGCCGACACGGTTCGCCTTCAACTTTTTGAACAATTTGAGATAATCCTTCGGCGGGGCAAATACCGTGACACCGTTTACATTGTGCCTTGAACTAATATCAAGCGCCATTGCAGTGACTATAGGAGTGCTCTGGATTTTACTGGTTGCCGTAACGGCGGTATCACCTATGGCAAAAATCAACTGAGGACGATCTTCACGTACAATCCTGGCGGCATTCACTTCGGCGTAATCTGATAGTATGATTACTCTTTGGGAAGCGTTAGTTGTGGTCTGGAAGTTTTTAAGGACCGTATCATAAGCGGTATTATGACTGCTCTGGAGTACGAGAATGTCGTATGCTTGTGCCAGAGACGGCAACAGGGTCGCCAAGGCGAGTATGATAAGGACGAGGTGCCGCATCAAAACTTTACCCTTATTCCACCGTCGAACCAGCGTTTTGGATTGGTGTAGAGGGTGGTGTCAGTCGTCTGCACGCCATTTAACAGGTTGTGACCAGAGAAAAACAGTTCCGGTGACAGCCCGGAGATTGGTTTCAGTTTCCAGTTCAGGTGCAGATCCCAGATCATGCCGCTGCTCTGGGAAGGTTGCTTGGCAGGTGAGTTCCACCAGACATAGTTACCGGTTAGTACGCCGTGCAGTCCAAGGTCGCTCTTGTTGTAATCAAGAGCCAGTTTGACCATGTGAGGTGGGACAGATTGATCACTGTTGGTCTGCAGTTCTGCCCCGCTATCAGCATTCTTGGCGTACAGGTAGGTATAGCCGGTAGCAAGCGACAAGTTGTAAACCGATGTGGTGCGGGCTTCGATTTCAAAGCCCTGGCGGTTCTGGTTGGTTACAGAATTACTTCCCCCAGATTCACTGTTACGAAGGGTGCTGTAGAAATAGGTGCCTTTGAGCCAGAGATAGGGTATTGCATCGCTCTCAATGCCGCCCTGAACGGTTTTCACTTTCTGAAGAGGGCCGGAAGTGCCGGTTTGTGGAAGGCTGAATCCGGAAGCGCCGGAGGCGCGCAGCGTCGTGTTCTCGGCAAGTCTATAGGTGGCGCCAAGCGTATAGCTCGTGTTGTCGCCGGAGTTTCCGGTGATGTCGTAGCGAATGCCGGGGAGGATGGTCAGTCGGTCAATTGTGTAGGCGCCGTTGGCATAAAACGCCCAAGTATCCCACGTCAGGTCGTAGGTTGGTGGCGGATTGAGAAGATCCCCAAGGCGGCCTTGGATATGGCCATACTCGATACCGGTAACCACATTACGCTGGCTATCACCCCAGGTAAGACGGGCGTTTGTTCCGCGGGTGGTTTCATGGGTAACAAAATCGTTAAAGAAGGTAACCGCACCCTGACCGTCAAGCCCACCATACTTCTGATGGTCATCCCGATAGGTAAAATATCCGTCAACATCAAGGGTAAGTTTAGTGTCAAGCGGTTGGCTGAACTTGAGGAAGCCGTTGGTGCGATGGTACTCGTTGTTGTCGTGAACCCAACCCCATTTTGCCGTATCACCCTCATCCGTCCCAGGTCGGGCATCGAGTTGTGTAAGAGAGAGCGTTGCTGTGCCATTGCCGGGCAAGCGATAGGTAAGTTTGCCGTACAGGTTGTTCAGGTTGGTGCTGGTATTAGGAGTGAGGCCATCAGAGCGGATATTTCCGGCAGTCAGATAGTAACCGAAACGATCCACCGTACCGCTTAGCTCGGCACGGGAGTCTGCGGTGAATTTAGTGCCTGTTGAACCGGAAACTAACCCGGAAACAGGTCGCTCCGCATTCGGTTCTTTAGTGATGATATTGATTACACCACCGAGCGCGTTACCCCATGCGGCAGAAGCAGATCCCTTGATAATTTCAATCCGCTCGATATTTTGAACTGGGATCAGCCCGGGGAGTGCCAAGCCCTGCGCAAAGTCGTTCTGACGGACGCCATCGATCAGCACCAATACCGTGGTGCTCAAAGCCCCTTGGATGTTGAAGAAACTGAAGGTGGTGGGTGTTCTCAGATAGTCAAATTCGATGCCGGGTACCGTTTGGAGGACATCCGCTAGGGTGTGGGCATTAAGATTGGCAATCTGTTCGGCAGTGATAACGGTTACGTTTTCGGCTATTTTTGAAATAGGCAGCGGAAAGCGGGCTGTAGAAACGGCTTGTTCTTCGGACTTCTCGACTATTCCAAGAGACTCAACTCCTTCGCTATCGGCAAAGGCAGACACTGCACCACTGAGCAGGAACGCAATCAGGACAATGAGCAGTTTATGGAGAGTGAACCGTCGCAGAGGAGTTCCTTATGGACATAATTTAATAGAAAATAGAGCCTAATGGATTTGCATCAGGAAAAACTTTGACTTTCAATAGTAAATACTCGATAACCTGTATACTGTATTTTACAAATGTAAACCACAACATTTTATGAGGTCTATAGTCCACAAGGAGGTGATAAGCATGGGAATTGAAGTATTGGATGAGGGTGCAGAAAGTACGGAGATGGTCAGCACCTGCTGCACTGCTGGGAGCACAAGCGCACGTAACTGATTAACCCGCCTGTAGACGTAAAATGGGGAACGTTCACTCCCCATTTATTTTTTTAGAGAACCTCTATGCCACTATCCCCGTATCTAAAAATATTCCCAGAGTCTGAGCATCCCGACTTTGCACTTGTCTATTCAACCAAAAAAGGTTCTCTGGTCAGGATCCCACAAAAACTCCTCGACTGTGCACAAAATGATATATTGGGAGATGCAAATCGAGAGACTTTGCAACGCCTGCAAATTTGGGTGGATGACCCAATTGTCGAGCGAAAGACCATGACTACTTTGGTAGAACGGACTAATCGCTTTTCAAAAACCTTTACAGCTACGGTGGTTTTGACTCTTGATTGCAATTTAGCCTGCCCTTATTGCTTTGAGGACCATTTCCGCGGCAATTTTTCCATGAACGAGGAAACAACCCAGCTTCTAACTGCTCATATCAAAAGGGAACATATCGATGATGGGCGTGACGTAGAGCTACGCTTTTACGGTGGTGAGCCTCTAATGGCTATACCACTTCTAAAGAGAATTGCCGGTTTCCTCATAGAAGCTGCAACAGCCGCCGGAACGAAATTTTCCTGTAGTCTAACTACTAATGCAACCCTATTGACCCGCACTGCCGTTGAGGAATTGCTGCCCTTTGGCCTGAAAAGCGCCCAAATCACTCTGGACGGACCAAAGAGAATTCACAACCGCCAGCGCCCTTTTGTCTCTGGGCATGGGAGTTTTACAACGATTGTGGACAATATCCGCTCGGTCTATGAGCTCATTACCATCAAGCCAGGCGGTAACTTCACTCGTGGCAACTACCGTAAATTTCCTGAAATGCTCGATGCGTTGCTTATGGCAGGTATTGATCCCAAAAAAATAGGGCCTATACAATTTGCTCCCATTCACCCTAAATCTGGCGGACATGCACCACACAGTTCATCATGTGCTATCGGTAACGAGCCTTGGCTGATAGAGGCGAATCTTTTCCTGCGTGAAGAAACTCTTCGGCGTGGGTTTGCCGTTGATAAACCTCACATGGGTGTGTGCATGATAGAACTGACCAACAACATAGTGGTTAATTACGATGGCTCTCTCTACAAGTGCCCAGCATTAATGGGATGGCCCGAATTTGCAGTTGGCACTCTGGTTGATGGGATTATCGATTACCGCGAATCACACAAACTGGACATCTGGAAAAATGACGAGTGCCTTGAGTGTGCCTACCTGCCGCTCTGCTTTGGCGGATGCCGTTTCTTCCGCAAACTTGAAACCGGAGCTATAGACGGTGTTGATTGCCGCCGTGCAATGCTGGACGCATCGCTGGAAACAATTGTGCGGCAAAATTTGGACCAGTGATCCCACCTGATGTCAATCGGCTTCCAACTTTGACCCCCAATCGGCGTCCTGATTTACCCACCACTTAACGTGATATCGGTATGTTATGAGAGGCAGAAGGGTCAGATTCGGCGCCTATATGGGGCAAATGCCAAATCCGGTTCACTACATCATCAAGAATCAATAGGTGTCATCGGTCCAAAATCAAGTCCTAAGCACATTAAGACAAGGCACTTACTTCCTACTATTCACAACATTCAATCTGTCTGCAAGAAAGTCTAAGAACCGTTTGTATACAGGGTTTGGGTTTGTGAGCCCTGCCTTGTAAACAGGAACCGCTGTGACTGCCTCACTCCTTCTACTGCAACCTATGTGCAACCTATAAACAAAAAGGCCTACAGATAAAATCCGTAAACCCCTTATTTTATTGGCGTCCCCTGATAGACGCACTTAGAACTTTTTCAGTTAGCTGACCAGCAAATTTCTTGTTAATTTGTCTTCAATTACCGTAAGCGTTTTGACCACTTTTCTCGGCCTAACTCAGTCATTGTAGTCAGCGGTTTGCTATGCAATCAGATAGCCAAAGACGAGAACACGAAGAGGCCGGAGGGCATTCACACTGGCCTCTTCGTGTTGTTTTTGAACTTCAGATTACGGGTTGAAGTTGATTGTCCCATTATTGTGTGTGCTTATCCCCATGGTAATGGGGTTGCCGGGGCCGACCGGGTGACATATTCCGCAATTCGCGACATAGGCCTTTACAGCAACGGCCGGGTGAATCGCGCTAACCGGCGGCAATGCGTGGCACGCAACACAGCTCGCAGTGGGCAAACCGGCCAGGATATTGATTGTCCCGTTATTGTGCGTTGCCACACCTGACATGTTAAATGTGGTTGTTCCCGGGACCCAGCCTCCGATCACGTGACAAACCCCGCACTTGGTGTTAGTCGTGTGAGGCATGGTGGTCGGTGAACCAGCCACATTTGGCACCGTGGTCGGCGGAAGGCTGTGGCAGGCAGACGTACAGCTCGGTGTAAGTATATTAAGTGCATGTGGTGCAACCACCGTTATAGAGAAGGCATTTGTAACCGTTCCCGCTGCCACATCAGTCACTGTGATGTTGGTGCTAACTGTACCGGAAGTGGTTGGCGTCCCAGAAATAACTCCGCCCGTACTTAGTAATAAACCTGCGGGGAGAGCGCTGCCGGCCGCAACTGTCCAAGTGTAGGGTGTCGTGCCACCGGTAGCAACCATTGTCACCGGACCATATGCAGCCCCCACCGCTCCGTCAGTAAGCGGAGAGGTGGTGCTGATACTCAATGGAGTCCCAGTTACGGCCACAGATATTGAGAGGGCCTTTGTAACCATTCCTGCATTCGCATCGGTCACCGTAATATTTACTACGGTAGTACCTGAGGCGGAAGGCGTCCCTGATATAACGCCGGCTGTACTTAGAGTCAAACCTGTTGGGAGAGCGCTTCCTGAGGTAACAGTCCAGGTGTATGGCCCCGTACCACCGTTAGCGGCCAGGATTACAGGACCATAGGCTGTTCCTACCATTCCTGCCGCCAGTGGAGAGGTTGTCGTTATGCTCAATGGAGTACCAGATGCAATCACGGTAATCGAGAGAACCTTTGTGGCGGTTCCGGCGGAAGTTGCAGAATCGGTAACCATTACGGTAAAATTAGTCGCGGTAGCCGCTGTAGTCGGAGTTCCGGAAATGACTCCGGACGACGTATTCAGACTGAGACCAGCTGGGAGGTTTCCAGCAGAAATTGACCACGTATAGGGTGTCGTGCCGCCGCTCGCCGCGAGGGCCTGACTATAGGACGTGCCCACAGTTGCCCCGGGAAGCGATGCTGTCGTCACGGCTAACACGCCCGGGGGAGAGGAAGGATGGGAATCGCTTCCGCAACCTATAATCACCATGGAGATGAAAGCTAGAAAAAGAAATAGACTACATATTTTTACTTTTTTCATAATAAGACTCCTTTCATTGGTTAAAGACTGACGATAAATACACACCATTGATATCCACCAACTCCTCCTTTCCCCAGCCGCCCAAACAAAAAGCCGGGGTGTACGCATGTGACCATACAGATGTTTACATGCGGCAACCCGGCTAACTTGAATAATGAAAATCAATATATTACAAAAAATATGAAAGGTTGATTCAAATAAAATCCGAATCGGCCTTTTAATTTCAAGTCCCGATGGCTTTCCGCCCCCTGATCACTCAGAGTTAGACTATTGAATTTTATCTCAGTAAAACATGTTGTCAATCGAGGGTTTTGTTTGTTGTGAGAATGCTGGTTTAGTGGACAATGCTTCACCTACCGGGCGGTGGCCGTTACTCAGCCATACCCGTTCTTGCTGTGGGTAAACGCTCATGATCCGGTCTAGTTCGCTGCTCTGTTTGAAGGCAGGAGGATGAAAGGAAAGGCTGTCGAGCTTCACGCTCTTTGCGCTCAACGCCTTGTACTGGATAAGGGTACTTGGACTCTATTACAACACTGGCTACAGCATAAACAAAAAAGAGCCTACAGTTATTAGCTGTAAGCTCCTGATGTTGTCGGCGTCCCAAAGGCGACGGAATTGAGTACTGGGAAATAGCCTTAGATATCGGCAAGATATAGCCACTTTAACGGGGTGCCCGGTTGACCTGCCGGGGGCGGTCTTTATGCCCCCGGTCACGGTCTGACCGGCTTGTTGGGACATCATCTGTTTTCCATATTCAAGGGGGCTGACCCTCTTCTGTTTGACCCTTCTGTTCTTGTTTGTGCTACTACCACCTAAACATTTATATCAGCAGAGTTCACCAATTCTCTTCAACCACCCTCTGCTGAAGGAAACGGTTGTCTTTGTCACAGGTATCCTTCTCTGGAGAGCTTCATGAATGTTCTTGCGGAATTCGTTAAATGCGTTGTCTGACACTGTGGCATCAAAGACAACTTTTTCGATCGCTTCAGATACCTCAAGATACTTGATCTTACGGCAAGACTTTTGACCAGTCCAAATTATCCTAAATTCTCGTTCGTCCCTATACGCTCTTCTTTTGTAAAATGGGATATCATGTACGTTCAAATTCCTATCATCATTTTCAAAGTCTTTTAATTTCAAATACTCTATCTTCCCGGATCTGTAACCTTGGTCTGCAGGTATAGCCTTGAGTAGGAGAGCTTTATTGAAAATCACCCTCACTCCAAGTTCTTTTCCGTAATTTGCCCAGTGATGAGATGTCTCACTCGCGTATGTTAGGCAAGTTGCCAACAGGAGGGTAGTATTCGTTTTCTCTTTGTACAGTTCAATGCCTTTCGCGTCATTTTTATCTGGCCACAGGGCTGGATTCACAAGTGCCAAACTTTTCCTGCGCAAAAAATCTTGGAAGTATTCAGCTTTCATAAATTTTGATAAAATCCGACCCGCTTTAGCGTCCTCAATATCTCTCATTCATACCTCCAACAATTAATATTTCAAAGACGGGCATAGGCACATAAAGTAGCCCGAAACCTCAATATCGTCTCTGTCCAATCGGGTAGGAGGCGGGGTCTCCCCCGCCGTCCTCCCACACCACCGTGCGTACGGTTCCGTACACGGCGGTTCATGAAACGCGCTGAAGTCGTTGGTACTGGTCTTGAAGTGAGACCAATCCCAGACTGTCGAAGTAGGAGTTCTTGAGAATCCGTCAGGAAGTCATGAACATATTCAAGCAGCAGGTAGAAACGATAAATCAAGCATCCGCAAAAACATCTAAGAGTGCAGATGCAATAGAAAATGCTAAAAAAGCTTTTGGATGGCAATCTTTAGGGATAAATTTGTTTGCGGTGTTGCTAGCCTCAATCATCCTGATTATTACTATAACGCCCCGAATTCCCAAATTCAGAGCCAATGCAGAGGAGCAAAGACAAATAATAAATGGGAAGTACATTGAGGCAATATGGCCTAGGCTTTCACAGAAAACACAACAAGAAATTAAAGCTGCATATTCAAAGCAATAAAAGATATGGGATTTTAAATCTGATCCTGATCAGCGTCGAAGTTGCCCCCACTTACTCATTCAACGTTTAGGGGTGGGGCAAGCCAGACGCCGATGACGGTCTTGGGAGCCTAACGCTTGATATTTCCTTCAGCCTTCTTTTTTCTAGCATTTATGGCTTTCATAAGAATAGCAGCATAACCAATCGCATCTTCAATAGAAGAAGACTTCTCTGCAAGCACCAAAAAATTTCGGCCAATAACCTCGGGTGAAAATCCTGATGTAATTACTTCACTAGTTAAAGTTTCAAGTGTCGGAGCAACGCTAGTAATTGCATTCGGGAACAACGAGGGCTGAGGTGGCTGTATACGGGAGTTAAAAGGCTCAGGATTGTATTGTTTATGTGGTATGACAGGGATATCCTCTTTTGCAACAGGAATCAAATCTTTCCTTCGCTTAGCTAAAATTGTTTGCCCAAATTCAAGTTTAAGCCACTGCCAGATAGTTTCTGAGCCTCCTCGTGATTCAAAGATATCGCTTATAGTACTCGCCTTAGAAATACCAGCTAAAAACAATTCACCGTTGTTGACACGAACGACATCGATTTGTGTCTTAGGTGGGTCCCACTTGAGTAGATCTGGGTAGTGGAACGATCTCTCATTTATACCTTTGCTTATTTTATCAAGACGTTCTGCTTCACTGACTATATATTCTTTATCTGAAATTGGACCATCAGGAGGTAGGCTTACTGTTGCACCTATTATAGCCCCAGCCATTGTTGCAATGGTGTCAGTGTCACTACGAAAAGCATTAGAAGAGACTTGAAGTGGTACAATGGGGCTCTCATTTTTAAATAACCAAGCAAGAATTGAAGCAAGAATAGCAGTTTTAGTACCTGTACCTCTAAATTGATCTGTAAAGGCACCAAGGGAGTGGAGGATTTTGTTGTATGCTTCATTTGGTCGCTCTTCCAACATCGATTCAATTGCTCTAATGTCTCCGAGGCATTCGATTTTTATTTCGTGACAGTAATCTTCTAAATTATACTTTGATTTCTGCTCCCATTTAGGTAGCCAAAGAGTTGACAATTCATAATCATTTTTGATGATGCTTGGAACACGTTCAAAGAAATAGATTGCCTCTTTCCATTCAACAGGTCCAGGGGCTATTGATTTGTTCATTGCTTGCGCCAATGACAATGCGTGAAAAACAGCACCCAAGAAACCACGTGGGTGACCATGTGTTGTGACTGAGTTTTTTATGACATCCAGGATGAATGTTTGGGGTGCTTGCGGCTGTTTTGAGGCCCATACATGAGGCTGAATCCTCATAGCCGCTCCATTGCCACCACCTTCAGTGTAACTGATACCACCTTCTTCAAAGAAATTACTGAACCAATTAACGTCAGTTTTTCTAAATGCCGACGCTGCTACTTTAGTACCTCTACCAGCCCCAAGAGCATAGGATAACCAAACAGGGAGTTCAACTTTAGCAAAAGCTTCCACGTCAAAATCACCGTCACCTCTTATTGCTCTACATGTAGAAAGCCGGAGTTGTGTATCATCAGAATAACAACCGGGAGGTAGAACAACGTCAGCTCCGAATTTTCCGCCAACCATCCGTTTTGACTGCACTGTTTGTTCAATTTTGTCTGAACCGATTCTTTTCTTTAATCCTGACCGGTCTGTCAGCTCAGACATGAAACCAAGTGCATCGCCATATGCAGCCCAAAGGGCAGAGTTTACAACAGCTTCTTTGTGTTTTTCATTTGTCATAATTATATCTCGCCGTTAAATTTTTCTGGTGATATGTCGATATCCACATTTTGATGGCCAGTCCCCGCTATTTGGGCGCAGACATCATCACAATCTTCACCTGATGAGACATATATCTTTCTCAAAAAAGTTGTTGATATCTCGACCGGGTAAAGAACTTCCGCTTGTTTGCATGTGGTAAAGTTTGCCGCATCAGCAATGGTACGGATTTGACGGCTACCAAAGCGACCACTCACTACCGGCGCAAAAAGATTCTCTAGCGAACTAGCACCAGTTCCACGCAATACGTGTTGGTGGTATGCATTATTTGTTGAAGCAAAGTAAACACCTGGGTGCATCAATAACATAGGGTCAAAAGAAAGAATACACCACCAAACATCATGGTGCCATTTACCAGATGAAATATCGAACAAGGTCTTATTAATTCGAGAAATGGACAGGTTAACATATTCTTCCCAACCTTGATCAAGTACTCGTGGGGTATTTAACCGCAGAATATGCTCAAGCCGCTGATCGTCCCTTAATCTGTGGCGCGATTTAAGTTTTTTGGCGTCCAATATACCAACCAAACCGAGATGTGTAGTGAAATGTAGAACCTCTGAAATACTTCTTCGACTAATTATCTCTTCTATGGTCATAAAATGACCTCTTTGTATGTCGATGGAACAAAGTAACTTGTTAATACTGATGCGTCCTCAGGCTTGTAACAAATGGCTACATTTTTTCTCGCCCTTCCGATGCTCATTGCAAGCAGCTTTCTTAAGGTTACAAGTAAATCATCATCTTTATCTTCACCATGTGGCGTCATTTCTTCGTTCAAACCCACTACAAACACATAATCGAATTCAAGCCCTTTTGCTGAATGCATGGTGCTGAATGCAATATTTTCTTCTCCTTCTGGCCAATCTTCTTGGCGAGAAATGTCAACGTATGGTAGACCGTTTCTGTCAAAAATATCTTTAATGTATGAGAAATACCCTCCACCAAGTGGGTGAAGAATTGCTACACTTTCACTCCCAAGATCAACGGACTTCAAAATAAACTCACTTACATATTTTGCTTGTTTTGAAAATTTCCCTTTAACTAAACGTGGTAACTGACCGTGATCTCTACAAGTCGAAAAATCTGGAATTGACCCATCATCACCCACATCCAACCCAACCAACAGAGGTTGAGCAAACTGAGCTATCTCTATTGTATTTCGATAATTTATTGATAGGCGAACATTATTTGCAACCGTAACACCACACTCACTCCATGTAAAACCTCTTGCATAAATACGTTGCGCAGTATCTATGATGAATGTTAAGCAATGGTCTGCAACTAAATGATTTCGAATTGCCCTTATTTGATTCGCAGAGAAATCCTGTGATTCGTCTACAATAATGATATCATATGGAACAACGACCTTTTCTAATGCCATTTTAACTGCAAGGTCATTCCAATCCACAGTGTTGTTTTTTACCTTCCAAGCGGTATAGGGAAGTATGATATCATTTAAAATCTGTTCTCTAGTTATTTTCTCAACCCTTGGTGATGTACCTCTCCCATCCCTTCGAACAATTGCATAGGAACTTAATTCCTCTGGCAAGAAGCGCCCCATTAAATATTCAACTTCATTTAATAAAAATTCTGCTGGAAGTTTGATTGAATCTCCTCTTCCTAGTATTTGGCTTCTGAAATCAGTCTTATTAACGATTGATGAAGGTCTTAAATAGTGGTAAGCCCACTTTCCAAATGTTTCAATTTCTATATGCACATCACTAAAGACTTCTAACTGCTCTTTCGCAAGCTCAGCAATATACCCTCGGAGTGTCCTGTTATAGGTTAGCACGAGCACTCGAACCGGACCAGGTAACCCAATACGTTTTTTTCTACTCATTGCCATTGTAACTAGCGTTCGAAGCCGAAGAAGTGCAGTTGTGGTTTTTCCACTACCTGCGGCCCCTTTTATTACTTCGACACCTTGCCTGTTACGAGAAACAAGTTTCAGTTGTTCATCTGTCGGTTCAACGTTTCGTAAAGCAAGCATAGAAACCCCATTTTGAACTGAATCAACCTTTTGTATATTTCGTTATGAAAATGAGAGGCCGACTGATTCAATCCTCAATCCTAAACAACTTATCCCCCTGCGACAACTTCACCACAAAAAACTCTTCCCGATTCAACTCTTCCGGCAGCTTATCCTTCAAAATCGACGCCACGAACTGAATCCCCTTGCTGTTCACCAACTTTGCAATCTTCAGGAGCTGATTGTCGTGCATCAGCTCCTTCTTGTCGTTCAACAAAAAGTGCAGGCAAGGGATATTCTCCGCATCAGCAAACAGGGTGTAGGCAATATCGAAACAGGAAATCTCCCCCTGTTTTTTACCTGAACTGAGATTGGTATTAAAAGCACTGAACTCGTACAAACGCTGCCCTTTTTTATTTACGGTCGGATCGACCTTCAGGGCGTATTGCTCACCATAAAGCTCCTGCGAAATTGAGGAGAAATAGCGATTGAACTTGTTCACCTGTCCTTTGATCTTCAGCTCAAACTCCTCCGAAAAAAGCGCATTGTCAATTGCGTTCAGGCGCAGATTCAGCGACTTCAGGTTTTCATCAACCACATCCAACTGCTGGATAATGCTCTCATACTCCCCTTTTCTCCGGTACTTCTCGTTAAGCTCATTGATCAGCTTTTCCAGCTCCGCAAACGACTCACTGCGCGAGATCGCGGCGGTCAACTCCGCCTCCTGCTGCAACAGCCGGCTCAAATGTTCCGACTTGGCCTGCAAGTCACTGTCAAGCCTCGGCAGATCCTTGGCGATATATTTCACCTTCTCCGCAATCATCCGGTTGTGAAATGAACAGAGCTCCTCAAACGTCTTCTGAATGCCAACTACCCGGTCGGTTGCCTGCTGGTAGATCTGTTCCAGTTGCCGCAGATCGATCTGAGCCGTGCTCTGTTCAAGATCGCGCTTCGCCTCGATAATCAAGTCACGCCGGATGTTCAGCCTGCCGATTTCCGCGCTTGTCAGATTGATCTGGTACTTGACCCCATTCAACCGGTCCAGGTCGACTTCAAAGTTTTCGTTCAGATTGAAACTCGACTTGCGCCGGTCCAGACGTTCAATCTCCCCCTCCAAAATGGCAAGCGCCGTTTCATAGGCCGATTTGGTCTGATCCTTTTCCAACCTGCTTTTAAAGGTCTGTTCCAGACGGATCTTCGTCAATAGTTCCTGCTTGGTGTCTCCATGGTCAAAATCACACCCCAGCAAAAAGAGATACAGGGTTTCATACTCGTCGGCACGGGTGTAGTGGCTGAGCGTCTTGAGGGTATTCGTGAGGCTCAGCTCTTTGTAGCGGATATTGTGGGAGATAATTTGCCAGATGGTCGGTTTATTGCCGTAATGGCCAGGAAAAAGGACGTTGGTCAACGCCTCATCAAACTCGTCGTCGGTCTTGTTGACGCCGTTAAACTTTTGTATTCGCTGCTTTCTCGACAAAAAGTTCCGCTCTATGCGTACTTCCGTTGAATCGTCCCTGGACAGATCTTCCTTGAGCACCAGTGTGATCAGCACCTGATTCTCAATCAGAAAATCCTTTACCAGCTTGTACTCCTGTTTTTTATGTTCCGGCTCGGTATAGATCTGCCTCGCATCACCCGACAGACAGAAATCGATCAGCATGAGCACCGTGGTTTTGCCCACGTTGTTGCCGGTGGTCGTATCTTGAATGTTCGTGGTTTCATCGACAATCAGGTTGATGCCGTTGTGAAAATCGATCCGGCGGATGACATCGTCATGGCTGGATATGGTCAGGGACTTCAGGAACATAATTCGACACTCCCTTGGCTGTTAAGACTAACCAGATTCAGAAGATACAGCCAATCAAGGCACAGCACGAATACCGGCATGGTCATCTGCCGATACTTTTGGGTGTCCAGATACAGATCCAGCAGATCCATGACGCGCCGCTCACGGAGGGCTTGCAGCACAAATGCGCCGTTGTAATAGATGCTCTGTTCCGGGTGGATAGTGTCAGGCAACAGCATTGACATATCCTTCCGGGTTTTTGAAGATCTTGCAAAGGATAAAGGCATCCACCACAAGGATGTTAATACTCAGATCCAGCTCTTCTTCCGGCATGGGCACATAATTGGCGCTTTCACGCACCCGTTCCGCCACGCATTCGATAACCTTGAAGAACAGGGCATCGTCGCTGAATTTAGCTTTATGTGTTACATAAAACCGCTTGATGGCATCCAGCACGGACAGACTCTTGTTGTTACCCTGCTTGTCATAATCCGCATAGACCCTTGCAACCCTGTTGTGATGGATGCCGTATTCGTCAATGATGTCGCGGGCCGCATCCAGATTGTTGAACACGATTTTTTTGTCGATGGCGAACGCTTTGGTTTCAACCGCCGAACCGTCGCTGTTCCAATCTTCTTTTGCCAGAATAGTGATAATGGCGGCAAGGTTTGACTCAAGCTTGACCGGATCGACTTCCGTGATCAGTTCCTTTTTGATGAAACGATAGATACGCCCCATGTCATCGGCGTCAAGCACGCTGATATAACGCAAAATCGAGGCAACATCATGGATATCGGTTTGGGAATTGAAGGTCAGATTGTGCGGATTGACGTAGGTTTTGCCGCGCAGGGCGTCGGCATCTTTTGATATCGATATAAATTTGAATACATAGCCGGCATAAGCAGAGAGATCTTTGGCTAGTGCCGATTCGATCTTCTGCCTGGTGGCCGTGGCGGAGACCTGGACGACAATTTTATTGCCGTGGTCGATCAGGTCTATTCCTTCAGTGTTCGCTTTAAAGGCGTTCATATTCTGCAACTGCCAGCCAAACAACTCATTGAAGAAAAACAGGTAGAAATTTTCGGAATGGAGGTGCAGGTCGAGATAATTCAGTTTGCCGCGTAGCTCGATTTCTGTCTTAAGGGCAGAGAGCTTGCTGGTGATGTAATTGAAATAGCGCGGCCTGTACAATATATGATCTCCGTGTACGTGGTGTCAGACATGCGGCTAAAACAACACATTTTATGGCACTTTTCCCCAGTCAAGTCAATGAATCTAATCCAATGGCCGAACCCTATTCTAACTTCCTGAAAATTCATATCATTGTGTTGCGTCTGTCGGTGAAGATTGATTACAGTCCGGTTTTGTACGGATAGGGGGAAATTAATTAGAACCTTAGTCAGCGAGAAAAGGATACATAAACGGATACATAATAATTAATGGGCTATGGCTATTGCCATATCCACTATTGAAGTTATCAAAGAGAGTAAATAGAAACTCCCCGATTTTCTTGGGATTTGGTAGTTTGTGACCTTTTGATTGAACATCCCAAAGCCTTGAGACTTCCATATCACAGCCTGTTGTATCGTTGAACGAATCAACTAATACCATGTCAATGCAATCATTCTCTTGTTGGAACGCAAAAAGAAAGAGTAGGGAATAGGTCTCGTAGTCCGAACCTTTTTCCTTCGTTTTTTCTGTATTTTTAAAAGTATACGGTTTCAAATTGTTCCTCTGCCTGAAGGGTTTACCGTCTGTTTTGGCCGGTGTGCAACCCTATGGTTGGCAATTCCGTTTGCTATGTTGCCCTTAAAGTGCCACTTTTACCATTAGAAGCGCACGTTTTGAGGCAAATAATGGGTATTTTAAGCCGTTAAATTTAAGTTAACTTGGTCTTACTTCCAGAATGACGCCCCTAATAAGAATTGATTTTTTTCTCAAAGGCGGCCTTTAGCTCTGCCAACTTTTGCTGTGCTAGCGGCATAAGTGCATCAATAATAACCAGATTTCTGCCTGAATCTTTTAGGTTATTTATTCCTTTCTCTACTGTTTTTATGCAAGCTTTCAGGTGATCTAACCCCATGCGATACATCGGTTGTTCCTTTCCCTCACCATCTTTCCACCAGTCTTCCGTGACATTTACCGGATACTCTACAAAGTAGAGTGTCAATCGGCTTCCAACTTTGACCCCCAATCGGCGTCCTGATTGACCCACCACTTAACGTGATATCGGTATGTTATGAGAGGCAGGTGGGTCAGATTCGGCGCCTATATGGGTCAAATGCCAAATCCGGTTCACATAAAGTGAATTTTCTCTACTGGTATCGACACAGGCTCTGAAGGCATGAGCAGTTTCCTTCAGGAGATTTGATTTTAATGCGTGGCCATAAAATTATTGAACATAATCTATATCGACGTTGACATTATACACAGCTGTAATTATTCATGTTTTATCAAAAAAACTTCTAAATTATTTTTGCAAGCTGACGATAAGTTAAATAACCTTTCACCGACTATGGCATAACCATAGCGGTCACTCCGTAATGGAGCGTCGTTCTCTTTCGCATTGTGCGTTAGGGATCTTATGCAGAAACACCCCAGCTACACAAAGGGAGTGGTGTGCCTATTACACCACTCCACTTTGCAGACACCTGGCACACCGACTTTCTCCTATCATCAACTTGCCTGGTATTAATCGTCGATCACCTTCCGCATCTTCACCACTTCAAAACAGTAACATCCGCACGTTTCATCGCCTACAGAGCTGATGCCACAATCATGTCCTGATCATTGTCAGCGAATAGATAACCGCTGGTTACCACACTAAACTTTCAGTCACCGTCAGACAGCGACATGTCCTGCCAGAGTGAAGAGCCCCTAAACCGGACAAGAACGGCTACCGGCCTCTGGCAGATATTTCTGCTGTTTTGCGTGCGTATCTGAACCCATGCTCCGTAGGAGCACAGAATCTTACGGTAATGCCTTTTTCCTAAACACAGGATCGCTGCATTATCTGAAATCATACTCGTCACTCAACTGGGTCACACCGATCCAACTCCCACTATGTAGCATTTCGAGAGCATCTCGCTGTGAACGTATAACGTTCACATAGGCTTTTGGTGTTCGCCTGTCTCTTTCTTTAAGCCAGAGCGCTAAGAAAGAGACAGGCGTCATGCGAATGCCCATCTCTGGCGCGTTTAGAAGGTTTTAGAAAATGCGACAGGTCACTTAGAAAATGCGATGAGGGGTAAAAATACCAAAAAAGGAGGTCAAACGACCATACAGGTATCGCCTCTCGGACTGCGGTCCGGGAGTAGCTCACCACGTCCCGCAAGGGAGCAGCAACGGTAACGTTGAGGCGCATGGCTGCGGCCATGCTGATGGTTCCGGTAACGTGCATATCTGCGGATATGTCATGGGACTGGACAATGAGCACGTTCTCTTAACAAAACCGGCGGCGCGATACCGCCAGAAAGGAGGTAACCATGAAAAATCTCGCCTATCAGGCAACACATTGCATCGGCAAAGAGCGGCATGTTGGCGATAAAACCCATACCGAACATCTGGGCAGTCTCGCCAGAATTGGTAACTGGCTCCAAGAAAAGTACGGTTTGGACAATATCAAAAATATGAAGAGCCATATGGTTCAGTCGTTTTTCAATGAGCATGCCCACCAGTCGGCTTCAACTGTTGAAAAATATGCCACCGCCTTCCGCTTGATCGCGGAAAGCATCGGTAAAGCGAACATCGTCCCACGATCCAACAAAGAACTGGGCGGCCGATCGGCGGCCCAGCGATATGCCCCCAAAGTCGGCGACGCAGGAAAACTTGCTGCAATCCGTGAAAAGTTGGTCGAGATGGCAGCAAAGAATCCTGATAACCGCTATTTGGTGGCGGCGCATGACATGCGCCAGGCATTCGGTCTGAGAGCTGCGGAATCCCTCGCCAGTTGCAAAGTTGTGCAACGCGGCGGAAAGCAGTTTCTTTCACCTGATATGACCAAAGGCGGCCGCGAACGAGAGATTGAAATCAAGACCGCGGCACAACGCGACGCGGTGGCAGCAGTACGGGCCTTGGCTTCCGAATATGGCAAGCCGTCAGGCTCGATGCTGCCACCGCACAAAAGCTGGCAGCAATGTTATGACCAGCAGAAGAACACCATGTCCAGGCTTGGTGCAGTAAAAGCCCAAAATGCCCATATGCATGTAAACCGTCATGATTGGGCTCGGGAGCAGTTAAAGAGTGGCGATAGCCGGAAGGACACTGCCGAAGCACTCGGGCATGGCAGAGAAGAAGTAGTGGGGCATTACGCCCCATAATTGTTGAACAACAGAAGAGACGTATCGAACCCCTCACGGCAGATTTTCGCTGTGGGGGGTTTTTGCGTTTGGAGATGCCGGACAGCGGAGTGATCTATATTTATATAGGGGTATTTTTTTCAGAGCTGGTCAGTGGCTCACAAATACTGCCGCAGGCAACATACTGGCACGTTACGTGGCCTGAAACCAGCAGCCGTATCCGTATGTCATGTTTCACGAAAAATCAAACGTAACGTTACGTAGCGAAGATTCGAAATCCCGTTACGATACGTTACGCAACAAAAAGGAGGCTGAAATGCCAAGATTGGGAGTTAGTTTTGATGAAGTGGCTGCAGTTGCCGACAGCATGATGGCAGAGGGTCTTACCCCGACGATCCGTATCGTGAGAGAACGGCTGGGGACTGGGAGTCTCAATACGATACACAACCATCTGACAGCATGGCGAGAGGCGCTGCCGCAGTTTACTTCCGAAATGATTGAATTACCGGCCACTATTGCTACTGCGTTCAGTAAAGAGATCGGGCGGGCCAAATCAGAGGCCAAAGCCGAAAGTGAGGCTCGCTTGGTGATTTTTCAAACAGAGGCGGCAGAATTGGCGGCAGATGGCAAAAAACGGGAGGACGAACGGGAAGTTTTGCTTGAAGAACTCAAAGTGATTACCACCGACAGGGAAATGTTACGTGGCACGCTCCAGGAGCAGTCTGGCGAGATTGATCGTTTGACTAAGGAAAACGACCGGGAGCGTTACGCTGCCGAGCAGGCGCGGACTGAAGTAGCTCAGATTCGTAACAAGATCGACATGCAGGCAGAACGGCTGTTGGAGCTGTCAGCAATTATTGACCAGTTGACAACCAAGAATTT
>JAQUCQ010000221.1 GCA_028686145.1 Desulfuromonadaceae bacterium
AGCGCAGGATCATTTTTCAAAAACCCGCACGGCCAGGCTGCCTGGAGATTGATTGATGCTGCCGGAATGCGTGGTAAAAAAGTTGGTGACGCACAGGTTTCCGAGGTGCACAGCAATTTTCTGGTTAATACAGGAAACGCGACCGCTCAGGATTTCCTTGATTTGGCAGCTATCGTAAAAAATGCTGTATTTGCCACATCCGGCGTGAAGCTTGAAGAAGAAGTTCGAATAGTTGGCGAAACGTAATGTCAATTTATTATTAACCACTTAATAACATCAGGTTTTATGTTAAACAATTTTAGGAATATTAGATTTGTGAAGGCACGATCCGGCTCATAACGGGAAAAGGCATAGATACATGATAAAATCAAAAAAAATCGGCGTACTGTTCGGCGGGCTTTCGGCCGAACGAGAGGTCTCTCTTAAAAGCGGTACCGCCGTCTATCAGGCGCTTATTGCTCAGGGGTACAACGCGGTGGCTATCGATGTCGGCCGTGATCTGGCTGATGTTCTGAAACGTGAAGGAGTTGAAGTTGCCTTTATTGCCCTGCATGGCCGCTACGGAGAAGACGGCTGCGTGCAAGGATTGCTGGAACTACTCCAGATCCCGTACACCGGTTCCGGCGTCCTTGCCAGCGCTCTGGCCATGCACAAGCTTTACAGTAAACAGATATTTGCCGCCAGCAACATCCTGACCGCGCCCTTCCGGTGTTACCGACGCGATGAAATCGTGACCATGGGCGAGTTACCATTTTCCGTGCCGCTGGTTGTCAAGCCGGTCCAGGAAGGTTCCTCAGTCGGAATCTCTATTGTCAAAGAAGAAAGTCAGCTGCCACAGGCGCTTGAAATGGCTTTTCGACATGATGACGAGATACTGGTGGAGCAATTCATCAAGGGACAAGAAGTGCAAGTAGGAATCCTCGACAACCGGCCGGTCGGCGCTATCGAAATCGTTCCCAAAAATGAGTTCTACGACTTTGAGGCCAAATATACCGACGGTATGGCAGAGCACATATTCCCAGCACGCCTTGAAAAGACGCTGTACGAAAAAGCACTACAAGTTGGTCTGGCAGCCCACCGCTCTTTGGGGTGCACAGGCTACAGCCGCGTAGACCTGTTGGTGACCTCTGCCGGCGACTGCTATGTACTTGAAGTCAATACCCTGCCGGGGATGACAGCGCTCTCGCTCCTGCCGGAAATCGCCGCAAAAGGCGCAGGGCTGTCGTTTGAAGCACTTGTTTCACGTATTATTGAATCAGCAGCCCTCTCAATAAAAGGAAACTAACAAGTGCGGGACTTTGCAAATTCATCATACCAGCGCAGAAAAGTGGCGCCCAACAGAGTCAAGGTTCAGCGTAAACCGCTTGACCTCAAAAAACATCTGCGCCTGACAAAGTGGGTTGCCACCGGCCTGGGCGCACTTGCCCTTGTAAGCGGCATCGCGTATGGAGGCTACCGGGCTATTACATCGGTTACCCTGTTCTCACTCAAATCAGTTGAAGTATCAAATACTAAACATCTGAGCCGTGAAGAGATCCTTGGTTTGGCAGGTATAGAGCCGGGCAAAGATCTACTCCGCATGAATCTGAAAAGCATGGGCGAACATATCCTGCAGAACCCATGGGTTGAAACGGTACGAATTAATCGGTATTTTCCGGATTCTGTTTCAATCGCCATCACCGAGCGTGAACCGGTGGCAATTGTCAACATGGGTTTCATTTACTATCTTGACAAAAAAGGAAATATTTTCAAGGTACTTAATCAGGGCGATAAGCTTGATTTTCCGGTTATTACCGGCTTCAGCGAAGAAGATCTGGGCAGCGATCCAAAAGGAACACGGGAGGCACTCGAAGCCACCTGTGATCTCCTGAATATATTACATGAAAAGGGCGCATTAATCCTTGCGGATGTATCAGAGATTCATTACGATAAGGGGTATGGCTTTACTCTGTTTACCGCTTCCGGTGCCCTTCCGATCAAGGTTGGCTCGGAAGATTTTTCTGCAAAAGTGGAGCGTTTTGCCCGCATTTATCAGAACCTGATGGTGCAGTTACCATCAATTAGTTACATCGACCTCGATTATAACGACAAAATAATTGTAAAAAAGAGCTAATTACCACATTTATATTTATGCAGCAGGAGGGAGCGGTATGACAGCTACAAAACGGGAAAATCTGATCGTCGGCCTCGACATCGGCACCACCAAGATTTGCGCGATTGTCGGCAATGTCACGGAAGAAGGTATCGATATCGTCGGCATCGGAACAAGTCCTTCCAGCGGCCTGCGCAAAGGTGTTGTCATCAATATTGAAAGTACTGTGGGTGCAATTCGCAAAGCCATTGAGGAAGCCGAATTAATGGCGGGTTGTGAAATCAAGTCCGTCTATGCCGGTATTGCCGGCGGACATATCAAAGGGCTTAACTCCAACGGTGTGATCGCCATCAGGAATCGTGAAGTTTCACAAGAGGATGTGCGCCGGGTTATCGACGCCGCCAAAGCAATCAACATCCCGATGGATCGTGAAGTCCTACATATCCTGCCGCAGGAATTCATCATTGACGAGCAAGATGGCATTCGCGAACCGCTCGGCATGAGCGGCGTCAGACTTGAAGCCAAGGTGCATATTGTAACCGGTGCCGTGGCAAGTGCTCAGAACATTGTCAAATCATGCAACCGGGCCGGACTGGATGTCGCTGACATCGTCCTGGAACAATTGGCGTCATCCCACGCAGTCCTCTCCGAAGATGAAAAGGAACTCGGCGTCTGCATGGTGGATATCGGCGGCGGAACGACTGATATTGCAATATTTGCTGATGGGGCAATCAAATATACATCGGTAATTTCGCTCGGTGGCAACCAGCTTACAAACGACATTGCCGTAGGGCTCCGCACCCCGTTTGCAGAAGCTGAAAAAATCAAACAAAAATACGGATGCTGCTTGGCTTCGCTCGTCGGCAAAGAAGACAAAATTGAAGTGCCGAGTGTCGGGGGGCGCAAACCTCGTGAACTTTCACGTAACGTCTTATGCGAAATTCTTGGCCCGCGCATGGAAGAGATCTTCTCGCTTGTCAATCGCGAGATCATTAAATCCGGACTGGAAGATTCTATCGCATCAGGAGTTGTCATCACCGGCGGTTCCAGCATTCTGGAAGGGATACCGGAACTGGCAGAGCAAATATTCAATCTGCCGGTACGCCGGGGCCTTCCCCAGAAGATCGGCGGCTTGACGGACGTCGTGAAATCTCCGGTTTATGCTACCGGCGTCGGCCTGGTTGTTTATGGAAGCCGCAACTCGGGATCCCGCGAATTCCCGACCGGCAAACCGGAAGCAAACCTGTTTGGATCAGTTTTCGGGCGGATGAAGGGCTGGTTTCGAGAATTTTTTTAACCTGACCTAAAATTATTTTATTTTTTCTTTTGATTCTTGGCCAAATAGAGGTTACATTTCCGTCACACTTATACGAATCCGGGTCATTATACATATAGAGGAGGGATGCATGTTTGAATTTGATGAGACCATTGAACAAAGTGCCGTTATTAAAGTAATTGGAGTCGGTGGCGGCGGTGGCAATGCCGTCAATACCATGATATCCAGTTCCATACATAAAGTAGATTTTATAGTTGCCAACACTGATGCCCAGGCACTGCGCACGTCAAAAGCTCCGGTCAAACTCCAGATTGGCAGAGAGTTGACCAAAGGACTTGGAGCCGGTTCAAAACCCGAGGTTGGAACTGCTGCGGCTCTTGAAAACAAGGGGCAACTTGCAGAAGCAATCAAAGGAGCCGATCTGGTTTTCATTGCTGCCGGTATGGGTGGTGGCACCGGTACCGGTGCGGCACCGGTTATCGCCGAAGCCGCCCGTGAAACCGGCGTTCTCACCGTCGGAGTCGTGACCAGACCCTTCACGTATGAGGGTAAGGCACGTTCGGTTCTCGCAGAACAGGGAATCGCAGATCTGAAAAAACATGTCGATTCACTGATCATCATCCCCAATGATCGTCTTATAAGTCTGGCCAGCAAGAACATGTCTCTCTTCGACGCATTCAAACCGGCAGATGACGTTCTTCGCCAGGCTGTTCAAGGAATTTCCGAACTGATCACATCAACCGGCCTGATGAATCTGGACTTTGCCGATGTCAAAACGGTTATGAGCGTTCGCGGTATGGCCATGATGGGCATTGGCATGGGCAATGGCGAAAATCGTGCTGCCGATGCCGTTAATAACGCCATCTCCAGCCCGTTATTGGAAGACAATGACATCTCGGGAGCAAAGGGAGTACTGGTCAACATTACCGGCTCTGAATCCATGACCATGGACGATTACAATACGGTCAACCGTATCGTTCATGAGAAAGTTCACGAAGAAGCCAATATCAAGATTGGTGTTGTCCGTGATGACGAAATGGGAGACAACATTAAAGTAACTGTCATCGCCACCGGTTTCGGCGATCGGTTTGATGTTGAAAAAAGTCGTGACCTCCGTAGGAGCAGCATTTCATTGGCAGAAAAGCATGTCGTCAGCCCAGCATCTCTCGACCGACCGACCTTCCAGCGCGATCGCGAAAAGACAGAAAACATCACAAGAATCCGCCCGGCAGTCTCGTTTCTTGAAGAAGATGAAGACCAGTACGACATTCCAACTTTTTTGCGTAAATCAGTAGATTAAATTATTTTTGCCGTAACGGGGCCTGTCGTGCGGCAGGCCCCGTTACGGTGCAACCAGCAGCAGTACCGTATCCATTCAGACACCAGAGATTAATACTGATCAGCATTTATCTCCGCATTAATACCCTACTTTCGCCGATACAATTTTATATCAACAAACCAAGTCCCTAATATATAATGATTATTTTATTTATAAGCCCGTCATTAAAATTTTTCTGGACGAACGGGAAACTCTCCCGTATCCTAATTTATTGCAGCATATTACTATACAAACAATGAGAGGCAAACGAATGGCACACGCAGAAAAAGGCAACACGGTAACAATTAACTTTACCGGAACACTGGAAGATGGGACGGTATTTGACTCGACTCTTGAAGACACGGAATGCTGCGAAGACGAATGCTGTGATGACGGTTGCGAAGATGATGAATGCAGTTGCGGCGGCCATGAAAGCGGGCCGATGACGTTCGTATTGGGAGAGGAAATTCTTTTCCCCCAAATAGACGCTGCCATTGTCGGTATGACTCCGGGAGAAAAGAAAACTGTCAAGATTTCTGCAGTCGACGCTTTTGGAGAGTATGACAAGGAGAAAATATTCACCGTGCCACGCAGCGATCTTCCGGAAGATCTTATCCCTGAAGTCGGCGATGAACTGAGCCTCTCTAATGAGGATGATGAGGAGCTTGATGTTGTCGTTCTCGAAATGACGGAAGACCAGGTCACCTTTGATGCTAACCACCCGCTCGCCGGAGAAGACGTAACCTTCGAGATCGAACTGATAAGCATTCAGTAAGACAGGTACAGACCTCTACACAAAAAGCGTTCCGGGTACAGTTCCCAGTGCGCAGGATTCTGAACAAAAAAAAACGGCCACGTGGCCGTTTTTTTTGTTTGATATGTTACGACAAGTTGAAATTATTCTGATATGCCATCAGCGTATTTATCATCAGGGCAGCCACCGTCATCCTGCCAACACCTCCGGGTACAGGAGTTATCCAGGAACATTTTTTACTGACATTTTCAAAATCCACATCCCCTACCAGCTTGCCGTTTTCGAGTCGATTGATGCCGACATCAATCATCACAACCCCCTCCTTGACCATGTCCTCGGTGACAAAACCAGGAATGCCGACTGCCACGACAATAATATCAGCGCGGCGGGTTTCGTCCAGCAAGAGGTCACGCGGAGTCTCGATGTGAGTGAGAGTGACCG
>JAQUCQ010000222.1 GCA_028686145.1 Desulfuromonadaceae bacterium
CGATCTGCACCTTCGGCAAAAAAACGGCGCAGCATGTTAGGAATCTGAAACGCTGCAAAAAAGGCATCCGTGGCCAGGCCCGCTCCAAACAGGCGCGATACGACCATATCCCGAACCATGCCCAGGATACGCGACAGCATTGTGGCGCTGCCAAGAATACCGGCAGCCCGGGCTATATTCTTTTTTTCTGACATAGCGAGGGCAGTTAGCCTATGCGAGCAACAAGAAATTCACGAACTTTGCCTAAATCAGCATCCATGATCTCGCATCGGGTAGGCTTGCCATATAATTCTTTGACTGATTCGGGTGCCGGCACCTTGAATCCGAGTGCCTGTTCCACGGTTTCGCTAAATTTGGCAGGATGGGCCGTGGCAAGACAGACTCTGGCAGAATCGGATGGCAACAGGTCAAGTGCGGCCCTGACACCAACTGCAGTATGAGGGTCGAGCAGGTAGCCTGTGTCTGAATAAAAATCTCGAATTGTCTGCAGCGTGGCATCTTGATTAATCGACGCGGAGCAGAAGTCCTCACGAACCAGCACCATTTCATCAGGACTGCATGAAATGCGGCCATATTCTTTCAGCTCGGCAAACGCTTCTTTAACCCGGCCAGCATCTTCAGCAAACAGATAGAACAGGTAACGCTCAAAATTGGAAGCAATCTGAATATCCATGGAAGGTGACACCGTTGCAACAACCCCTCCCAGAGAGTAATCAGAAGCATTTATGAAGCGGGTTAGAATATTATTTTCATTGGTTGCCAGTAAAAGTTTACCGATAGGTAATCCCATTCTTTTTGCCACGTAACCGGCAAAAATATCGCCAAAGTTTCCGGTAGGGACCGAAAAATTAACCGGAGCATCGGTTTCATCCGTAACTCGAAACCACGCGTAGAAATAATACACCACCTGTGCCAACACTCGTGCCCAATTGATTGAATTGACTGCACCCAAGGAATATTTTTCCTTGAATTCCAGATCACCAAAGATTTCCTTTACCATATCCTGACAATCATCAAAAGTGCCGCGCACCGCAATGTTATGTACGTTGGCATCGGTAACAGACGTCATCTGTAGAGCTTGAACTTTTGAGGTTTTACCGTGAGGATGGAGGATAAATATCGATATCCCCTTTTTCCCGCGCACACCATGAATGGCGGCACTCCCGGTATCTCCCGAAGTAGCGCCAATGATGTTTAACGTCTGCTTGCGTTCAGCAAGTATATATTCAAACAAATTGCCAAGAAATTGTAGTGCAACATCCTTGAAGGCCAGAGTTACGCCGTGAAAAAGCTCAAGAATATACACTCCATTTTGTCTGACCAGCGGCGTATCGTCTGGATGGTTAAAACCGGCATAGGAATGATTGATTAGGTTTTTCAGATCAGTGGCAGGAATATCATCGGCGTAGCGGGATATAACTTCAAAAGCCAGTTCTGGATAAGTAAGCTTACGCCAGGATTCAAGCTGTTCGCTGGTAACAACAGGATAGGATTGCGGGAGAAGCAGACCTCCATCCGAGGCCAACCCCATCATGACGGCATCTTTAAAGGTAATGGGGGTGATGCCGCCACGGGTGCTGATATAACGCATGATGATACCCTTTCATTCATAAAGTTTGGTCTGGACTATAACAGATAGAGATAAAATATGAAAGAGGCGTCACCCCCCTGAAACCGCTGGCAACACACTGTCCCGAAGTTCTCCTGGTGCAAGGATGAAAAACATCCGAAACATGCAGTATTTATAAAATTCACGAAATAACAACTGAAAACTGCCGCCGTGACTCCACCATGATTCTTTCAGGTTTACTGAATCAACGGGATACGGAATTATAGATATGTCTGCGGGAAGAGAATTGCGAAACAATATGGAAGCGCGTTTGAGATGATAGCGCGAAGTAAGCAGAAGTACTGAGTGAACGCCGCTGTGCAAAATCAGGTCTCGCCCGTAGATAGAGTTTTCGAGGGTATTCCGGGAGGACTTTTCGAGAACAACGTTATCGGCAGAAGGGTCGCCAGGTTTCGGGCGGTACAGGTCTCTTTTCCTGACTGAAGGGTCAACTCCTACAAAAAACAAGTATTTTGCGCGTGATTCACGAAATAGGCGAACCCCCTCCTCTACACGCCCCTTACCACCGGTCAAAACAACTATTGCGTCAGTTTTATGACTGCTCTGTCGATATGAAAAGGTTTTATAGGTAAAATCAATAAAAAGAGCCGTTATAACAACCACCCCGATGATGCCGAGTGTAAAGATTGCCTTGATGATATTCATTGTGTGCCCCATATTTTTCTTGCAACAACCACGTCAGTCTGCTATAAATTTTTTTTCAGCAATCAACGGAGGACAACAATATGTCAAGAAAATGTGAAATTTGTGGAAAAGGCCCCAGCTTTGGAAATAACGTCAGCCATGCAAACAATAAAACCCGTACGGTATGGTATCCGAATCTCCAGAAGATAAAAGCTGTCAAAAGCAACGGCAGTATATCTACCGTTAAAGTATGTACCCGTTGTATCCGTTCAGGATTTGTTACCAAATCCATCTAAGTAACTAATCAAACCAAGTTTTTTCATGCAGCCGCACCCTCAAGGGGATGCGGCTTTTTTTCGTTGTTACGCTTTATAGAGCAACAACTACTTCTACCTCAAGTAATGCACCTCGTGGAAGTGAATGTACGGCAACTGTTGACCGGGCCGGTTTATGTTGTGGAAAATAACTGCCATAGACTTCATTAACTGCAGCAAAATCAGCCATATCGACAAGATAAATCGTTGTTTTCAGTACATCATTAAAACCCGCACCCACAGCAGACAACACAGCTGCGACATTATTCATCACCTGCTCAGCCTGCCGGGTTATATTGCCTTTCACCAACTCGCCAGTGACTGGATCAAGCGGTATTTGTCCGGAACAAAACAACATATTTCCATATTTTACTGCCTGTGAATATGGCCCGATAGCTGCCGGAGCTTTGTCAGTTGACACAATTTCCAGTTTCATTTCTTGATCCTCTCCACTTTAATAACGCCCTTAATTTTCATCAGTGAATTCATAACCTTCTGAAGATGAGCCAGGTTAGTAACATTAACTTCAAAGATATTTTCGCCGCGCTGGTCAATGGTACTCTGAATCTGCGCACTGACAATGTTGGCTTCGCAATTCGTAATCGCCAGCGTGATTGTTGCCAGAATTCCTTTTGCGTCATGACACAACACTCTTATTTTAACCGGTAGAACCGCCGATTTAACTTTATTCCAGGCTACGTCAACACGCCGCTCAGGATCACTCTCCAGAGCAAACTGGCAATCGGACGTATGCACGGTCACACCTTTGCCGCGGGTAATAAAACCAATAATTTCATCCCCCGGCACCGGATTGCAACACTTGCCAAAACGCACCAAGACATCGTCAAGCCCGCCAATTTCAACCGCACTGCTTGATCTTCCCTTTAACTTATTGATAACCGACTCTAGCCGCGTTTCCTTGTGTTCGGCACGTTCCTTCAACTTCTCTTCAGGCAGAATTTTGGCTACAATCTGATTGCTGGATATTTTCCCATAACCTACCGCCGCTAATAAATCATCATCGGCGGCATAACCGAATTCAGCAGCTATCTTCTTGAATTCGCCGCTTTTTTGAATTTTCTGAAGATTAATTGAGTATTTACGGAAATCTTTTTCACAAATTTCACGCCCCAGCACAATACTGCGTTTACGTTCTTCGATTTTTATCCAGGCTCTGATCTTGTTACGGGCTCGGGAGCTTTTTACAATTTTGAGCCAATCCTTGCTGGGAGTATGGTGCGGCGAGGTTATAACCTCGACAATATCACCATTCTTCAGCTCGTACTTGAGCGGCACCAGCTTGCCATTGACCTTTGCTCCAACACAGCGATGCCCGATATCGGTATGAACACTGTAGGCAAAATCTATCGGCGTAGATCCTTTGGGATACCCCTTCACATCACCTTTAGGAGTAAAGACATACACCTCTTCCGTAAACAGCTCAACTTTGACAGAATCCATAAACTCTTTGGAATCCTGCAGATCCTGCTGCCATTCAAGAAGCTGCCGCAACCAGGCAAAGCGCTTAACTTCTTTCTCGTCGTACCCCTTACCTTCCTTGTACTTCCAATGCGCCGCAATCCCGGCATCAGCAACACTATGCATTTCATGCGTCCGAATCTGAACTTCCAGGCGGTCGCCGTGAGGCCCTATGACGGTGGTATGCAGGGATTGATACATATTACCCTTGGGCATGGCAATATAGTCTTTAAATCGACCCGGAATCGGTTTCCAAGCCGAATGAATAACCCCCAGCACTTCATAACATTCACGAATGTCGTCAACAAGAATTCTTACCGCAATCAGGTCGTAAATCTGCTCGAACTCGACATTACGTTTTTCCATCTTTCGATAAATGGAATAGAGGTGCTTGCTCCGGCCGGAAACCTCGCCGCTAATACCATAAAAAGCCAGCTTTTCTGATATGATGGACTTGGCTTCTTCAACAAATGCTTCACGTTCATGTTTTTTCTGTGATATTTTTTTTACGAGATCAAAATATATTTCCGGATGCAAATAGCGAAACGACAGGTCTTCCAGTTCAACCTTTACCCAGGAAATCCCGAGTCTGTTCGCAATAGGAGCATAAATATCCATTGTCTCACGGGCGATTCGCCTTTGTTTCACTTCATCCTGGAACTCCAAGGTTCGCATATTGTGAAGTCGGTCGGCCAGCTTGACAAGAATAACGCGAATGTCGATGGCCATTGCCAGCAACATTTTGCGAAAATTTTCGGCCTGGCTCTCTTCCTTGGTTTTGAAGTTGATCTTACTGATCTTGGTGACACCTTCCACCAGATCAGCAACCTCACTGCCAAACATTCTGACCAGATCTTCCGATGTTGCCAGAGTGTCTTCGATCGTGTCATGCAGAAAACCGGTTACAATACTCGGGACATCAAGCTTTAAATCAGCAAGAAGGCCGGCAACCTCCATAGGATGAATAATGTACGGTTCGCCCGACAACCGCGTCTGCCCTTGATGCACCTTGGCACAATACACGTATGCCTTACGAATCAGGTTATGATCGGCAGTTGGATTATATGCTGAAACCTTATCAAGTATGTCGTTGAGACGGATCATGCGCTATACGTCGCCTGTAATAATTAAAGTGGAAATGTACGGAGAGTAGATAAAAAAAGGGTGAAACCGGAAAATTCCAGCTTCACCCGAAGTGGCAGGTTAGGCGCGCGGTTTTTTAGAAACTTCAAAACCGATTTTACCGGCAGCAATTTCACGAAGGGCCGTGACAACCTTACGGTTATTTCTGGATTCAATCAGCGGTTGCGCCCCTTTATAGAGCTGCTTTACCCTCTTTGAAGCCAGTATTACGAGCTGGAATCTGTTCTCAACTTTTTCCAGACAATCTTCAACGGTTACTCGAGCCATAAACGACCTCCTTCCTGCAACTTTAGATGAACGTTCTTTGTACGCTAATTCACTTCAGATATCAAACAATTTTCCGACTTTTTCCATCATTCTGAAGGTTTTGCGACGATGGGCTATGACTATTGAGGCCAGTTCCTGGCACGCAATATTAAAATTATCGTTGAAAATTATGTAGTCATACCAACGAGCTTCCCTGATCTCGTCAGCAGCTCGGACAATGCGGCGATCAATAACCTCCTGAGAGTCAGATGAGCGGTGCTCAAGACGCCGGCGAAGCTCCTCCATACTGGGCGGCATGATAAATACATATACCCCACCCTCAAACTGTTCCTTCAATTTGAGAGCACCATGGCAGTCAATATCAAGTACCAGATCAATCCCGTTTTTCCGGGCTTCTTCAAGAGTCCGTAATGCAG
>JAQUCQ010000223.1:0-4831 GCA_028686145.1 Desulfuromonadaceae bacterium
CATGGACCCGGTGGAGGGGTTTTTTAATTCCATGTCCTGGTTTCAGGGGAGCAGGGAATCCTTGTTTACCGAGGACGTTACCCGGCAGCTCGCCGGGTATTCGCCCATTGATACTTTCCGGCGCCATTATGCCAACGCCCCCCAGGACTCCCTTTCTGCTGTGCAATACATTGACATTAAAACCTATCTGGTCGATGATATTCTGACCAAAGTTGATCGGGCAAGCATGGCGCACGCCTTGGAAGTGCGGGTGCCGCTACTTGACCATGAGTTTATGGAGTTGGTGGCAAATGTACCATCCAAGCTGAAGTTGAAGGGCCGCGAAGGCAAGTATATCCTGAAAAAATCGTTGGAGCGGAAATTGCACCACGACACCCTGTACCGTCCCAAAAAAGGATTTTCAGTTCCTTTGGGCCAGTGGTTGAAAAATGACTTGAAGCCACTGTTTGAGAAATCAGTCCTGAACCAGTCGGGAAATGCCACTCAATTTTTAAATCAACGAACGGTCGAAACCCTCTGGCGGGAACACCAATCGGGCCAGCGAGAGAGAAGTGCGGAGCTTTGGCCCATACTTTTTTTTCAGAAATGGCTTGATAAATGGGGTTAATGCGACTCCTGTCCGTATTCGCAGAGTCAGGCAGTAAAGCAGTCTTAGCTCTGCTCTATAGGCGTTTTATACGTTACGAATGGCGAAGTATCGTCTATCGTGATGATCCAATGAGCCTTCGAAGCGCATACACCGTGCCAGCTTCATACAGGTATGAAATCTTACCTCCTATATGTAAGTTGGGGGTGAATCAGAAAAAAGCTATCGTGGGCCAAATTGGGCAATCAGTGATTTGCTCATTAGACAAAACCGATAGGCTGATTTTAATTTGGCAAGAATATACGATCGTGGCTAGTGGTGCCGTTATGTGTCGGCACTGGCTTCCAAAGATTTTTGAATTAAGGCAACCTGCAGCTGTATTGGGGTTTTTCCGTACCAATAAGGAGCATCGTCGGCGAGGGCTCTATAAATATATGCTTCACGAAACGGCACGAGTTCTGCGAAATGAGGGTGTTGCCGAGATTCTGGTCGAAGTGGCGCCGGACAATGATACATCTCGTCGTGTAATTGATAGTGCTCGGTATGCCAGAATGGCAGATATCGATCTTGTCGTTTTTGGGGGCGGCCTAATTTTTCATGGAAAAAAATGGAAATGGATTCGTTAAATGAATTAATACTGCAAATGGCTCCAGTCAAAGTTCGTTTCAAGTACATCTTGGGTGAACTGAGGTTGGGTGACTGGTTCCCGCGATTATTCATATTCGACGTTTCTAAGCTAGACACTCTTTCTAAATATCCGTTTGATGAGATCTCTGTGCTCTATTTACCAGATCATGCTGATGGCTATTGCCTACGTCGAACTTCTGTAGACGCGTTCCAACGTGGCATTTCACGTCACGGTGAGTGGTTACGTTACAGCCCACGTATTGAGCGTCTTTATCTTGTTGAAATTACCGGAACCTTTGATGATTATCTAAATAGACGTTCATCTAAGAGCAGAAAAAACTTGAAAAGAGCTGTGAAGAAAGTCCTTGAGCAAAGTCCTGATGCTCTTCAGATTGCAACTAATCCATCACAAATTGTTAATTTTTATAGGGAAGCCAGTGAGATATCTGAGCAAACGTATCAGGAAAAACTTTTAGGCTCAGGCTTGCCGAAAAACGAGGAGTTCATGCGATCCATGCAAGAATGTGCAGAGCGAGGGAAGGCTCGGGCATATCTGCTACGGTATCAAGGCAAGTCAATAGCATTTGCCTGGTGTGCAGCGAATGGGGATGTATTGAATTATCAGTTGGTAGGATATCTTCCAGAATGGGCAAGCCTGTCACCCGGAACGGTGCTGTTGTACATGATAATTGAGGACATCTTCAAGCATGGTGAGTACTCAGTCCTCGATTTTGGCCCAGGTGAATCGGCCTATAAAGCTGCGTTTGCAACAACTAGTATTGAGTATGCAGATGTCTTCGTTTTTCAATGTAATTGGCGCAATCGCATCTTGGTATGGCTCCACTGGAAAGTTGAGCGTACATCGACGTTCTTTGGGAGGTTTCTCGAAAATTTGGGGCTCAAGAAGCTGGTAAGAAATACAATGCGCAAATGGATGCCCTTTGGTGGCCGAAGTCAGTGATGGGTTTTTCTGGGGCAAAACAATGAAAACCATAGTTTGCATAACTATTGATACTGAGAGCAGTATGGGCGGTGCTTGGGCTTCACCCGAAAGGCGGCCGTTATCGGCAGATCGTCGAATATTCTGCCGTATCAGGGGAGAAGATTATGGTATCGGCTGGCAATGCAAAGAACTGAATCGGCGTAGCATGCGTGCCACATTCTTTTGCGAAGTACTTTCGTCATTGGTGTTGGGCGATCGTGATACTAGTTCCTACTTGGATTTTCTTCTGTTACAAAATCAGGATGTACAACTTCATGTACATCCAAATTTTTACCACTATGAACGGTATCTATCTGCAGTACAACAAGGGCTCAGTTTCGACCATACTGTCAGGTCTGACAGTTTGTCCAGTCATTCAGAAACAGCACAATTTCAACTGCTGCGAGAGGCCTGCAGAATTTTTGAACGGCTGACGGGAATGCCTCCATTAGCGTTTCGTGCTGGCGGTTACAATGCAAACCGTCAAACGCTATCGATACTAGCCAAGTTGGGAATCACCATCGACTCCAGTTTCAATCCTTGCTACCAGGGCAGAGGTTCTTTTGACAGTGAATCGGTCCAATGCAATTTGCCACAACTAATTGAAGGTATTTGGGAGGTGCCTGTCACTGTGGCAATCGAAGATTTGCCAGATCCACGCAAGCCCAACCGGTATATGCCATTAGAAATCAGTGCGCTGAGTTTGGGAGAAATGACTAGTGCCCTTGATGATCTTCAAGCGGCGGGGGCGTCTCACATAGTTATTGTCTTTCATAGTTGTAGCGCTATAAAATCCAGAGATATCCAGTATTCGGCAATGCGGCCTGATAGGATTGTTCAGCGACGTTTTTTGGGCTTACTAGATTATTTGGCACAGGAATCACATCGCTTTACTGTATCAACTATTGGTGATTTGGCTTCTGATTTGGAAGAGTCAATGTTGCCGAAGCCGCAATGTTTTATGCCCAGGCTCGGTTATGTAAAGCCTTTAATGAGGAAGGCTACTCAGTTGCTCAATCGTGTGTACTGGATCTGATAATGGGTTCCAACGAGACTTGAGAACCTATAGATTTGGAAAGCAATTTAGAAAAATATCCACTTTTATCTGACCACTTCACCAAGGTGTTTCAGGAGGTGGCAGCTGTAAATTTTTCTCCTTAGATGTTTCAGTATACAATACCACATGCAATTTACATTTATATTTTTTGAAAACATAAATAAAGCAGACTGTTCATGGAACACCTTTTTTGCTTTCAGCGATCCTCCAAATCGGAATTTCTTTATTTGCCAGGACTGTCATCCTTTTATAGTCCCAGAAAATACCAGTAATACCCAAGGGAAATTTTGAAAATTCTTCATATACTCGATCATAGCCTTCCTTTACATAGCGGCTACACGTTTAGAAGTGACAATATCGTTCGCTGTCAGCAGCAAGCTGCTCTGACGCCGGTTGTGGTTACCTCTCCCAAGCATGAACAATCTTGGCGAAAGCCAACGGAACCGGTGGAGGAAGTCAACGGTATCGGGTATTACAGATCTGGCCCCCTTGTCGGGCCACAATTGCCTTTTGTAGCGGAAGGGCTTCTGGTGCGGCAACTTGCATCCCGAATTCAACAAGTGGTTGATTTGGAGCGCCCTGATATACTGCATGCTCATAGCCCGGTGCTGAACGCGATGGCTGCGCAAAGGGTTGCGAGAAAAAATAATCTGCCGCTTGCCTATGAGATTCGTGCCTTCTGGGAGGATGCCGCCGTTGATCACGGTACCTATGGCGAGTTGGGGCTCAAGTACCGTTTGGTGCACTTTCTTGAAACTTTTAGTTGTAAAAAGGTGGCGCAGATTTTCACCATTTGCGAAGGTCTCAAACAGGATTTATTGACCCGCGGCATTCCTGGATCGAAAATTACAATCATTCCCAATGCTATCGATGCCAAGGCATTCCTTCGTGTGGAAAGGGATGCAAAGTTATCTGCCCAATGGGGTTTGGATGGCTTCTTTGTGCTTGGGTTCATCGGCTCGTTTTATCATTATGAGGGTTTAGACCTCTTGTTGCAGGCCGTCGCTCGCCTGTCAGCCGAACTGCCCCAGCTAAAAGTATTGCTTGTTGGCGGTGGGTCCATGGAACGCGATTTGCGTAACTTGGCCCAGCAGTTGAATATCGTGGACCGGGTTGTTTTTACCGGTCGGCTGCCTCACGGCCAAATGCCGGCAATGTATTCCCTTATCGATGTGCTGGTACTGCCGAGAAAATCCATGCGCTTGACAGAGCTGGTGACCCCATTGAAACCTCTTGAATCAATGGCGATGAGAAAGCCTGTTTTGGCAAGTGACGTGGGGGGACACCGTGAATTGATCCAGGACCGCGAGACGGGTTTTCTGTTTCAGGCTGGAAGCGTCGATGCTTTACAGCAATCCATTCAACAGCTGTATGCGGCACCGGATCTACTGCGGCAATGCACTGAGAATGCCTTTGTTTGGGTCAATAATACGAGAACATGGCAGGCTAATAGTCTTCTGTATAGAAACGTGTATGCCGCAATGACTGCATAAAAGTTTACCTCTTCTTTGTGATGCAAAAAACTCCCAAAAAAATAGTGCATATCATCTACCGGCTCGACGTCGGTGGTCTTGAAACC
>JAQUCQ010000223.1:4841-5857 GCA_028686145.1 Desulfuromonadaceae bacterium
CGTTCTAGTTGCACTCATCAATAGGTTGCCGCCGGAAGAATATGCCCATCTCATTATATGCCTTACGACCTACACATCATTCAAAGACCGCCTGTGCAATGATAATGTTCGAATCATTGCCCTAGGTAAGAATCCCGGAAAAGATGTTCGAATTTTCTTTCGCATCTTGGCCATCCTTGCACAAGAGCGGCCTCATATTGTTCATACCTATAACATCGCCACCCTGGAATACCAGGTGGCCGCATTTCTTGCGAGGGTGCGATTAAGAATTCACGCCGAACATGGTAGGGATTTTTCCGACCTCAAAGGAGAAAATCAAAAATATAATCTGTTACGAAGAGTAATGAACCCTTTTATCCATTTTTGGGTTCCAGTCTCTCTGGATCTTGCCCAATGGTTGGAGGGTAAGGTGAGGATTCCTCAACGAAAAATCGCATTGATCTATAACGGTGTCGACATAACCAAGTTTACCCCTTCACCTGCTCGTCTCCAAGCGTGGCAATCCCGTATCTCACAATTACCTGGTTCACCATTACGCATCGTGACCGTGGGCAGGTTGGACCCGGTCAAGGACCAGGCCACTCTGCTGCATGCCCTTCGTTTTGTTGGTACGAGTACCTCAGTGCAGCAGCGACCTGTTCAATTATGGATTATTGGCGATGGGCCGGAGCGAGAACGCCTGCAGCAGGTCATTGATCAAGAAAACCTAAACGACCAGGCCGTGTTGCTGGGTGAAAAGGATAACATTTCGGAATTGCTCAACTCTACCGATGTTTTTGTGCTGTCATCGTTGGCTGAAGGCATTCCAATGACAGTCCTGGAAGCTGCCGCTGCGGGGTTGCCCGTGATTGCAACTGATGTCGGCGGGCTTCCTGAAATAGTACAAAAAGGTCAAAGCGGATTCTTGGTTTCGCCGGGTTCCCCTCAGGCGGTAGCTGCTGCGATCCACAGATATTTAGAGGACCCGCCGCTTCTATTGAGGCATGGAGCGGCTGGACGGCAATATATCATAGAGC
>JAQUCQ010000224.1 GCA_028686145.1 Desulfuromonadaceae bacterium
AAACCTCAAAATTGTCGGTGATCTGGCAAAGTCTTTTGATATTTCAGATGATGGCCTGACCATCACGTTTCACCTGCACCACGGAGTGAAGTGGCATGATGGTGCTCCGTTCACTTCAAGAGATGTTCTTTACACATACCATGTCACGATTGACCCCAAAACTCCCACCGCGTATGCCGAAGATTTCAAACAGGTAAAAAACATTACGGCACCCGATTTATTCACTATACGAGTGTCATACAATTCCCCTTTTGCCCCGGCTCTGGCATCATGGGGCATGAACATACTCCCTGCCCATCTTCTGGAAGGGAAAGATATTACCAAGAGCCCACTGGCTCGAAATCCGGTTGGTACTGGCCCTTACCGTTTTAAAGAGTGGGTATCGGGGCAAAAAATAGAGCTAGAAGCAAACAAAGATTATTTTGAAGGCCGTCCCTATATTGATCGTATTATCTACCGAATTATTCCTGACACCTCTACCCTGTTCATGGAGCTTAAAGCCGGTGCAATAGACCTTATGAATCCGACGCCGGTTCAATATGCACGCCAAACCGAATCAAAAGAATTTACAAGCCGTTTCAACAAATATCGGTATCCATCATCCACCTATTTGTACATGGGCTATAATCTGCGCCACCCGCTCTTCAGTGACAAACGCGTCAGGCAGGCACTCACGGCTGCTATCAACAAGGATGAACTGATCCAGGGGGTACTGTTCGGCATGGGGCAGAAAGCGTATGGACCGATTATCCCGGGCCGTTGGGCCTATAATCCAGCAGTCAAAGATATTGTATATGATCCGAAACATGCTGCAGAACTGTTGGCACAGGCCGGCTGGAAAGAAAAAAACAGTGACGGAATACTCGTAAAGGATGGCAAGCCATTCACGTTTACTATCCTGACCAATCAGGGCAATCAACAGCGCCTGATGACTGCCCAGATTATACAGCAGCGTTTGCTCCAGGTTGGGATTGATGTTAAAATAAGAGTTGTCGAATGGGCCGCCTTTCTTAAAGAATTCATCAATAAAGGAAATTTTGAAGTTGTGCTTTTAGCTTGGAGCGTATCTCAGGACCCGGATATGTTTGATGTTTGGGATTCCAGCAAGAACAAACCGGGTGAATTGAATTTTATCGGCTATAACAACCCGGAAGTTGACCGCCTGCTGGTCGAAGGCCGTAGTACCTTCAATATTGAAAAGCGTAAGAAAGCCTATTTCAGGATTCAGGATATCTTGGCTGATGAACAGCCGTATACTTTCTTGTATGTTCCTGATGCATTGCCTGTGGTAAGTGCACGGTTTCGTGGGGTCAAGCCTGCCCCGGCCGGTATTGGCTATAACCAGAATAAATGGTATGTGCCGAAGAACGAGCAGGTCTATTAACATGAGCCGTTATCTTTTTAAACGAATACTGATGCTGATACCGCTTATGATCGGCATTACCTTGATAACCTTCTCCGTGATTCACCTGGCACCCGGTGAACCGGTTGAGATGCAGATGGCGATGAACCCCAAGGTTGGCAAAGAGGCCAGGGATCGACTCACAAAGTTTTACGGCCTTGATAAACCGCTCCATGAACAATATGTTAGCTGGGTCAGTAAAATTGTCCGGCTTGATTTGGGACGATCTTTTTCATCGGATAATCGTCCGGTGCTTGACAAGATCAAAGAACGGCTACCTATCACTATTTCTTTAAATGTGATTGCCTTGCTGCTCGAGTTCGGTCTGGCAATACCGATAGGGGTACTTGCCGCTACACGGCATGACACATTGCTTGATAAAGGAATTACTGTTTTTGTATTTATCGGTTTTGCCGTGCCGACATTCTGGCTGGCCTTGTTGCTTATGTATTTATTTGGAGTAAGACTTAATTGGTTGCCGATCTCGGGACTCCACACGCTCGGAAGTGATTCCTGGGGAACGTTGCGTTATCTGCTGGATATGGCCAAACATCTGGTAATGCCGATCATGGTTGCCTCGTTCGGAAGCCTCGCCGGGCTCTCACGCTATATGCGTTCATCCATGCTGAATGTTATCAACCAAGATTACATTACCACTGCCCGTGCCAAAGGATTGCCCGAGCGTGTAGTGATTTATAAGCACGCCTTGCGCAATGCACTGCTCCCATTGATCACGCTGTTCGGCTTCTCAATTCCCGGCCTGATCGGTGGCAGTGTTATTTTTGAAACTATTTTTGCAATACCTGGAATGGGGCAGCTCTTTTATCAAGGGGTTATGTCACGCGACTATCCAGTGGTCATGGGAATTCTTGTGATTGGTGCTTTTTTAACACTGATTGGCAATCTTGTTGCTGATCTTTGCTATGCGGTAGCCGACCCGCGTATCCGGCATGGAGAAGGGTAGGTTATGGGTTTAAAGCATTCCTATCTTATATCCATTTTCTGGCCGCGCTTCAGGCGCAATCGTCTCGCACTATTTGGCGGCAGCATCGTGCTGGCACTTTTTGTCATTTCGCTACTTGCGCCGTTGATTTCTCCATATGATCCCGGTGCAATAAATGCGTGGAAGGTGCTTTCCCCACCCTCATGGCAGCATTGGTTTGGTACTGATGAACTTGGGAGGGATGTTTTCAGCCGCGTTCTCTACGGCTCACGAGTATCACTAAAGGTTGGCTTTGTAGCGGTTGGGATTGCCGTTTCAATAGGAACCGTGGTCGGGTTGGCGTCAGGGTATTACTGCGGTCTTGTAGATGCCGTGCTCATGAGGTTAGTGGATATAATGCTCTGTTTTCCGGCATTCTTTTTGATTTTGGCGGTCATCACTTTTCTAGAACCATCGATCTGGTACATTATGATGGTGATAGGTCTGACCGGTTGGATGGGGGTGGCGCGGCTCGTTCGGGCCGAAACCCTTTCGATCCGTGAAATGGATTATATACTGGCCGCCCGCTGTATCGGTTGTTCCAATTTCAGAATTATTTTTCGTCATATTCTGCCCAACGCGATTTCGCCGGTACTCGTGTCTGCAACTCTGGGTGTTGCCGGTGCAATTTTGACAGAATCCGCCCTGTCGTTCCTTGGTATTGGCGTCCAGCCACCCACTCCCAGTTGGGGCAATATCCTCACTTCCGGCAAGGATTATATCGAATTTGCCTGGTGGTTGTCTCTCTTTCCCGGCCTGGCGATTCTGGTAACTGTGCTTGCTTATAATCTGTTAGGAGAGGGTGTCAGGGATGCACTTGATCCTCGTGTAAAGTAATGTTCCACCCTTCTGCTGTTCTTCACCCCTTATAGATATTCTCCCAACCTTCCTAATTTACTGAATCACGCAATATCAGATAGCGCAGTTTAATCTGCGTTTGTCTGCATTCTGACAGCCATTGCAAAAAAGATACTGTAACTATAGCTAGTTATATGAATTTAGAGTATTAGTAGGTTGACAAATACTCTGCATGCATATAATATGTCTATAAAATAATATGTAAAACAAACAATATGTGGCGCTAAATAATATATTAAGAAAACGTTTCTCCAGGCATGTCTGTAAGTCCTGTTAGTTGTAAAGATTCAGCGGTTACATTGTAGTAACAAACACAACATCAAGTTTATTCTGAACTTTACCAACCAGCCTTTCCCCGGATGTTAACGAAAAGTGAAGCATTTTTTATACCTCTGGTATTGACTGCGCGTCGGTGGCCCCCTGTATTGACATACACGTAGTATTGGTTAGTTGCATGTTAAAATAAAACATGAAGTACTATCTATAACAATTCAATATATAAGGATAATAATGAAATTATATTTTATAGCTTTCTCCTTGATTCTGCTGTCAGGTGTGACATGCGGCTTTGCGTGGGGAGATAATCAGATGAACCGGTTGGCTGCTGGAAATATTGAAACAGCGCCTGAAGTCTATCGACATCGACTCAGTGTTGATGGTGTCAACAATAATAAACACTACTTACTTGGGCTTGAATACGAGCGGAATGGAAATCTGAAAGATGCTGAAGAACAGTTTAGATATGTGGTGGGACAGGATTCAAAAAATGGTGATGCTCGTAGGCACTTGGCTGACATATATACACTACGAGGTAATTTCCCACGTGCCATTAGTGAATACCGGCAACTGCTGACCGATTACAGTGACAATCCGCTGCTGCATTTCAAGCTGGCACGAGCTTTCGAGAGGAATAAAAAATATCAGGATTCAATTTCGGAGTATCAGGAAGTTATCAAGCTTGCACCAAATAATATTGAAGCACACAAGGAGTTGGCTGCACTTTACCTGAAAAGGCGAAAGTGGGAAAAAGCCGCTAACCAGTACCAAAGTGTGCTTGGGCAGAACAGCAATGACGCAGCTACGCGAAATGCCCTTATTTCAATCTATATAAAACAGGGTAAACACAAAGAGCTTTTTGCTCTTGTAAAAAAAGAGGTGGAGCTTTTTCCTAACGACCCGGACAGTCATTTCAGGCTTGGATTGATGTACGATTTCAGGAAAGAATATGACGCATCTATAAACGAGTACCAGAAAGCCCTTGACCTGAAAAGTGACCATGCAAAAGCGTTGAAAGGAATGGGGAAGGTGTACCTGAAAACCGGCAAGTTTAAAAAAGCCCGGGTATATTTGGAAGCTGCAAAAAATGCCGATCCCAATCTGCGTGGTACGCACGAGCTGTTGGATAACCTGCGCATTGAACAGACAAGAGCATCGGCTGTCAAAAAACGGGCGTATAAAGCTCACAAGAAACGAAATAAACATCAAAGCGTGAAGAAAAAGAGGAAGAGCAAGAAATCGCACAGTGTGAAGAAAAATAAGTCAAAAAGAACCAAGAACATGCACAGCGTGAAGAAGAAAAAAAGACTCAAAAATCTACCAGGAAAAAACAACGAAAATAAGTCCACTGCCATGTCTGTAACGGGCTTATAGCCTGTGAAATTTTTAACGGCGTGGAAGTTGAGGATAAATCCATATCCTGAAATCAGCACAATAGCGTTATCAGGTCGGTTTCCACAAACTGCAAAAATATTTTCAATCACAAAAAAAGGAGACTTAATGACAATTTATACGAAGAAGCAACAAAATATTGCCAAAAAAATCGACAAGAGTAACGAAATATCAAACTGGAAGGACTGGAAATGGCAACTGAAACACTCAATTCATGATATTGAAACTTTTGAACGGCTGCTTGGTATCTCTTTCAGTGCCGACGAGAAGGCCGGGCTCGAAGAAACTATAGCGAAATTCCCGCTCTCCATAACACCCTACTACCTGTCACTGATCGACCGGACCAATTATTCCGCCGACCCTGTCTTCCGCCAGTCGTTTCCGTCTCCAAAAGAGCTGGAGGTAAGTTCCTGCGATCATGCTGACCCTCTTGACGAAGATGCAGACAGCCCGGCACCGGGGATCACCCATCGTTATCCGGACCGGGTCCTCTTTCATATCAGTAATATCTGTTCCATGTATTGTCGGCATTGCACTCGCAAACGGAAAGTCGGTGACAAGGACTCAATTCCGAGCAGGGAAGAGATTAACCAGGGACTGGAATATATTCGTAATACACCTGTCGTGCGCGACGTGCTTCTGTCCGGTGGAGACCCGCTTATGCTTTCAGATGAGTACCTGGACTGGATCTTGGGCGAGTTACGTGCCATTCCACATGTACAAGTGATCCGCATCGGCAGCCGCATGCCGGTAGTTCTTCCATATCGCATTACCGATAACCTGATAGAGGTTCTCAAGAAACACCATCCACTGTGGCTGAATACTCACTTCAACCATCCCCGGGAAATCACAACTTCGGCGAAAGA
>JAQUCQ010000225.1 GCA_028686145.1 Desulfuromonadaceae bacterium
CTCAACGTAGGCAAAAACTCCGTTCAGTCCATGCCTGATGGTGGTACTCTTCAGATAATGGCAGAGGCATCTGGCACCTTTGTGGTCGTCAAGGTAACAGATACCGGGTTTGGGATCGGCCGGGAAGAGCTGCCAAGGATTTTTGAGCCGTTCTTTACCACCAAGGCCAAGGGAACCGGGTTGGGGTTGGCACTGTGCAGAAAAATTATTGAAGAGCTTGGCGGCAGCATTAAAGTAGAAAGCACGGTCGGGGCAGGAACATCCGTATTCGTAACCATTCCGAGAGAGCAAAATTATCAGGGCAGGAGTTTATCATGAAGGGACGCATTCTACTGGTTGAAGACGATGAGACCTTCAGAAGTTTTGTGCAGATGATTCTTGAGGACGATGGCTACGAGGTACTAACCGCAGTTGACGGCCTTAAAGGGTTAAGTCTGATTCGGAAAGAAAGTTTTGATCTGGTAGTGACGGACCTCAAAATGCCAGGCAAGAACGGTCTGGAGCTGTTTCACGAAACCCGGCTGGATCCGAATCCGCCCCTGTTTATATTCATAACTGCCTTTGGCCGGGTTGACGAAGCGGTTGGTGCCATGAAAGAGGGGGCGGTGGATTTTCTCACCAAACCGCTGGAAAGCCCCGATACCCTTCTTGCCATTGTGAATCGGGCAATCGAAGGTCAGATGCGTACCCAAGAGTACCTGGCCCTCAAAGAGGCTGAAGTTGACGGGTTGCCTCCTGAAAACCTGATTTTTGCCGGGCAGGCTATGCAAGCGGTGCGGAAGCTGGTGCAAGATGTGGCTTCAACTACGGCAAATGTACTGATATACGGTGAAAGCGGCACCGGCAAGGAACTGGCTGCCAAGGCCATCCATCTACTCAGCCCAAGGGGAAAGGCTGCTTTTATAGCCATCAATTGTGCTGCAATTCCCGAGAACCTCCTGGAGAGTGAATTGTTCGGACATGAAAAAGGAGCCTTCACTGGTGCGATTCAGGCGCGTCAAGGTAAGTTTGAATTAGCCAGGGGAGGCACGATTTTCCTGGATGAAATTGGTGAAATGCCCCTGTCTCTCCAGGCTAAGCTGCTGCGTGTCCTTCAAGAGCGAGTTTTTGAGCGGGTTGGGGGCAGCAAAGAGATCAGGGCGGATGTGCGGGTGATAGCCGCCACCAATCGCCTGCTTCAGGAGGAGGTGACACAGCGGCGGTTCCGCGAAGATCTCTACTATCGGTTAAATGTTTTTCCAATTCAGCTCCCTCCCTTGCGGGAACGGATTGATGCTCTCCCTCCTTTGACGGAGTACTTTCTGCAACGCTTTAGCCGACAAATCGGCAAGAAGCTGAAAGGGGTCGAGCCGGAAGCCCTGGCTGCAATGAAGGTCTATCCCTGGCCGGGGAATATCAGAGAGCTGCAGAATGTCATGGAACGGGCAGTTATCCTGGCAAGAAATAGCATCACGCTCCACAATCTTCCTGATCAAATGGTGCGTGACACCATTCAGGACTCTACCGAGAGCAAAGATGTCCTGAGGTCGGTGGAGAAAGAACTGATTTTAAAAGCGCTGTTGAAGCACGGGGAGAACAGGCGTCTGACGGCAATCGAGTTGGGGGTTTCCCGGCGGACGCTTCAATACAAACTGAAAGAATTTGGCCTCATTGATGGCGACTGACGTAGTGCAAAACTCTTCTCTGTTGGTGCAAAAATCTGCACCTATAGAGCGGTACCGCGTTCAGGCTCATTTAGAAAAACATATATATACCGCATCGTTACGAAATAAAATGGTTTTGGCATGTGCCGTGTAATACTCCTGGTGACAAAAACTTTCCGAGGAGGAACATTCGCACATGAAAAGATCCACAGTACTCTATGCAGCAACAGTTCTTACCGCTCTTTCTTTTGCCAGCCAGGCTTTTGCTAAAGGCGGAAGCATGGCCGGCGGCCAGAGTCATGGCAACACAGGCGGGACTCACCAGCTTGCCACTTCCAAACTGCCTGCCTCCGGCAATGGGATACACCAGCACACGATGGGTAGCGCTTCCCTGCACGGACCAACTGCCGGAGTCGGAGCAGGAACGCAACAGATGAATCAGGAGAAGTTGGGAAATAGTGGCGGACATCAGTATGGACAGATGAATGGTACCGTCACTGGGTCGACCGCAATGCACCCGCTGGCCACTGCGTCAACCGATTAGTTTCCGCGCACCAGCAGACCGCGTGCGACGGAATCACACAGGGGGAAATTATAAAGGATACGTGTATGCGAAAATATTTGATGCTGATGCTGTTATTGTTCGTTTTTGCATTGTTGACCGGCTGTATGGGAATGTGGCGCCCGATGTAACGACATTATTTTGCAGGATATTGATAGATTTGGAGTGATTCGTGGCAATCAACGGCCGTTTTTTTTCAGTTATTTTTATAGCAATTATTCTCAACTGCCTGCTGGCCAGCACTGTTTTTGCCGGTTTTTGGGACAGTGACGACACGGGGAAAAGCGGCCTTGATTTTTCTAATGGCTATGACATCAACACGGTAAGTACCATGTCCGGGCGAGCAATATCACTTCCGTACCGCGGCGAGAAAGAAAACGTTTTCATAGAAATCAAGAGCGGTAATCAGAACTTAAATATCTCAGTCGGGCCGGGAACATACTGGCAACAAAAAGGGTTTGCCATTGCCCTGAATGATGAGCTTATTGTTAAGGGCTCCAAGGCCCAGGGTAAAGATGGTAAAGCGTACATTTTAGCTCAGAAAATTGTGAACCGAACTACCGGTTCACAAATAGAAGTACGTAATGACAAAGGGGAACCGCGCTGGTCCGGACAAAACCATTTCCGACCGGAGCATTCTACCGGTGGCATGAGAAGCCTGGGTGGCAGTATGATGCGGAATGGCGGCGGTATGATGCGCCGCTGAAGCGCAAGCACGGCGCCATAGCACAGAAGGAGAGTGGACATGAAAAATACTTTATGGATAGCAGCAGGTAGTCTGACTCTGATAAACAGGGTTCACGCATTTATGGACTCATATACTGCCAAAAAAATGCAGAAAGCAATGTCTCAATTCCTGACTGTCTTGGCAACAGTGCTTATCCTGCCTTCACTCGTTCAGGCCGCCGACTACCAGTATTCCATTGGCCAGGGTTTTGAGTTCAGTTCCGGCACATATGGCACCAACATTCGGACAGATTCCATCTATGCGCCCTTAACCATTATGGCAAGCCCAACCGATCGCCTTGGTCTGTCGCTTGAAATTCCCTTTGTCTACCAGAGCAACGGCAATGTGGTCTCCAGTATTGCCCGTGGAGGCATGCTGGGCAGTAAATCCACAATGCTGCGAGCTGCGGGAATGAACGGCATGTCGTCCTCCGCATACAGCACTAATCAGTCAGAGAGCGGTCTAGGCGACATAATCCTCAAGGCCGGCTATGTTTTACTGCCGGAGAAAGAGTCTTTGCCGCAAATTCGCCCGACGGTATTTGTCAAATTTCCAACTGCGGACAAGAATAAGTCACTGGGAACCGGTGAGTTCGATGAAGGTTTTGCCGTTGAAGTGTCAAAATGGCTTGGTAATTGGAACCCGTTTGCTGAAGCGGGCTATACCGTGCAAGGAAAGAGTGCGCTGCTTGCCCTCAGGAATTATATGTCTTACAACGCAGGTGTGGGGTATCAGATTTCTGAAAATTTTCGTCCCATACTGCTCATTAAAGGCTCCACTCCTCCGGCCGACGGGACCAGCAGTCTGCTGGAAGCCCGACTGAAGCTTAATTTTCAGGCTACAAATCACACCGGCGTCGAAGGGTATGTAGCCAAAGGGATTACTACCAATAGCCCTGATTATGGTGCCGGATTATCGGTCTATTACGATTTCTAACCACAAAAAAGGAATACATATATGAAATAACCCAGCATGCCGATGGTGAGCGCAGGGCAGCAATTCAGTAATATGTCAACGGCATTCCGGAGTGGGATGATGTGACACCCACTCCTTTATATATGATGAAACAGACGGGGTGACGACATATAGCAGTCACCCCGTCTGCTCGTCAGTACTTCTATGCAGGTTTGGGCAGATTAATCCAGATGGTGCCAAACATTACCCGTTGCAAATCGGTGTGCAATAGGATACCAAGAGAAGTACCTGAATATCCTTACGTAGGCCATCACGGGACTCGTATGAAAAAGCTGCCTTCTCAGCATCGCTTGTTTCTGAATCGCTTTATCCCGGCAACGTTGATTTATCTCGCCTGCATACTGCTTCTTATTCAAATTGATGATCAACCGCTCAAAAAATTTCTCTTACAACTGGGTGTACATGCTGACAGCAAATTTTTGAGCCAGTTACACCAGCACCAATTTGATTCGCTGGTGCCTGCCGGTGTATTTCTTTTTATTGCCATAATGGCGGTATGCCTGTTTTTTTCAGTTATCCGCAGGCGTCAGCTTGTAGGGCTCAGCAATCAGCAGGAGTATCTTTACAAAATTCAATTGCTCTTGGACTCAACCCAGGAGGGGATCTACGGCGCTGACTATGAAGGCCGCTGTACCTTGGCCAACAAGGCATGTGCCAAACTGTTGGGATATGATTCACCGGATGAACTGCTGGGGCAATCAATGCATGATCTGATGCACCACACCAGACCAGATGGGAGGCCGTACCCTGCAGAGGAATGTTCCGCCCACCGGATGAGTGAAACCGGCGTAGTGGGCGTTATTGAAAACGAGCTGTTCTGGCGTAAGGACGGAAGTTCCTTCCCGGTTTCTTACAGCGTTCTGCCAATGCGGGATGGCAATCACGCCATCGGCATGGTCTGTAGCTTCACTGATATTACCGAAAAGTTACAGGTTGAAGAACAGTTGCGCCAGGCCCAGAAGATGGAGGCGGTGGGGCAGCTCTCGGGTGGCATTGCCCATGACTTTAACAATATTCTCCAGATTGTCTCCAATAACACCCGGTTCGTTATGGACCGGTACGATAAAACCGATCCATTGTACAGCAGTCTTGAAGAAATGCTTACTGCGGTGGAGCGCGGTTCCAACCTGACCCGCAGTATGCTGGCATTCAGCCGAAAACAGTTCATGCGGATCCGTCCTGTGGAACTGAATCAATTGCTGTCAGACGCTCTGGTTTTGGGGCAAAAGCTGGTGTCACACCCGGTTTATCTGGAATTTTTGCCCTGTCAGGAGCCGCTGCTGGTGGCGGCAGACAGCACCTTGATGCAACAGGTACTGTTCAATCTGTTAACCAATGCTCGGGATGCCATGCCTGACGGCGGCGTCATCACCATCTCAACCCGGCTGGCCGAGCTGTACCCGGAGTTGCTGGCGCTCCACCGCTGTTCTCATCAAGGGATGTTTGCCCGACTTAGCATAATTGACCAAGGCTGCGGCATTCCGGAAGCTATTCGCCCGAATATCTTTGATCCCTTCTTCACGACAAAAGAAGTAGGGCTCGGCACCGGCCTTGGACTTTCAATGGTTTTTGGAACGGTTCAACAGCATGGCGGCTTTGTCACCGTCGCTTCCTCGCCCCAAGCTGGGACAACCTTTTCGGTCTACTTGCCTCTCCTCGCCAGAGAGAGTTGAGACACCTTCTACTGTTGATCTCCCGGAGTTTCACACTCCTCCTTAACCCTGCATAAATCCGCAATACAGTTGGCTGAAATCAACTGCAATAAATATAGCGTGTAATATTAGAGTGTTACACTTATTTTTTCTCTCCAGCTCTGTTCAGCTGCATAATTCTCTCATACAAGTTCATACAGACGTTCAGGCTGTTGT
>JAQUCQ010000226.1 GCA_028686145.1 Desulfuromonadaceae bacterium
AACAGGAAAGACCGCGCTGCTGGAAAAAGTCATTGCGGAGCTGAAACTGCGCGGCTATCGGCTTGGAGTCATCAAACATGATGCGCACCACTTCGACATTGACCATCCCGGCAAGGACAGCCATCGCCTGACCTCTGCAGGGGCCGATACCATGCTGCTATCTTCACCCGCTAAACTGGCTTTGGTCAAGAGGCACACTGAGCAACCTTCCATTGAAGAGCTGATCACCACCTATTTCAGCGATGTGGACCTGATCCTGACCGAGGGCTTCAAAAAAAGCAGCCTCCCCAAGATCGAGGTGCATCGCCGGGAGTGGAGCAGCACTCTTATCTGCCGGGGCAACGAACACGATCCCACTCTGATTGCAGTGGCCTCCGACGAACCTCTGGAACTTGATGTGCCGCTCCTGGAGCTGAATAACCCGGCGCAAATCGCCGATTTCATCGAGAAGACCATCATTCATGCAACTGACTGACTCCATCGGGAGAAACATAAATTACCTGCGGTTGTCCATAACAGATCGCTGCAATATGCGCTGTTTTTACTGCATGCCCACAGAGGGCATCGCCAAGAGAACGCATGATGCCATGCTCTCCTACGAGGAACTGCTGCTGATCGCAGAAACTGCCGTGTCGCTGGGGATCGAAAAGATCCGCATTACCGGCGGGGAGCCGCTGGTCCGAACCGGCATTATCGATTTTCTGGCAAAACTTGCCACAATCCCCGGCCTCAGCCACGTGGCCCTGACCACCAACGGCCTGCTGCTGGAAGACCTTGCCGTTGGCCTGTACACGGCCGGGGTACAGCGGTTGAACATCAGCCTCGACTCCCTTGCCCCGCAAACTTTTAGCGACATTACCCGTGGCGGTGACCTGAATAAAGTGTTGGCCGGCCTGGATGCCGCAGAGCGGGCCGGCTTCCCTCCCCCCAAAATCAATGTTGTCGTCATGCGCGGGGTTAACGATAACGAAATTCTCGACTTTGCCACCATGACCCTGTCGCACGGCAATTCCATCCGTTTCATCGAATACATGCCGGTAGTCAAAGACGAGGGGTGGCAGCGCTTCTGCATCTCCGGAGAGGAAATTCTGCAGCGCATCGCTGCCAGCTATCGCCTGGAGCCGCTTGACAAGGGTGCCTTTGCCGGGCCGTCGCGGGATTTTCGCATCCCCGGCGCACGCGGCAGCATCGGCATCATCACGGCAGTATCCGGTCATTTCTGCAGCGACTGCAACCGCATCCGGGTCACCTCTGCCGGCCAGGCAAAGGGATGCCTGTTTTCTGACGAAAGAACGGACCTTGTGCCCTATCTGCGTCCCCCTGACCGGGAGCAACTAGCGAAAGTGCTGCAAAAAATAGTCGCAACCAAACCCGAGCACCACTCCATCACCACTGAAGGGTACGCACACCAGAATTTTACCATGTCACAAATCGGAGGATAATATACCATGGCTCAGGTCGAGGCGGTCTGTATCAGCGTAAACAAAGGCGAGCGCAAGACACCGGTTGCAGAGGTTACTTTACGTGTGAACCACGGCATCGTCGGTGATGCCCATGCCGGTGACTGGCACCGCCAGGTAAGCCTGCTGGCAACGGAGAGCATCGACAAGATGCGGGCCATGGGACTCGATGTGACGGCAGGAGACTTTGCCGAAAACATCACCACCAGCGGCATTGATCTGGTGTCCCTGCCGGTCGGCACCCGCCTGCTGATCGGCGAAACCCTGATGGAGGTAACCCAGATCGGCAAGGAGTGCCACACCCGCTGTGCCATTTATTATCAGGCCGGCGACTGCGTCATGCCGAAGGAAGGGATTTTTGCCATCGTTATTACCGAAGGAATCATCAGGCCGGGAGATGAGATAAAGACCGCCCCCTGATTCCCGGCTAATTTTTCCTTTGCCTCTTCCTGCTTATACCTAGTATTATGCGCAGGTTTCAAATCTCCTTCTTCCGGATACCAACATACCCATGGATGAATCAAAAAAAGAGAAACTGACCAAAGAGTTGCAGGGAATGGGGCTGGGAACCATCGGCGTTTTCATTCTGCTGGCGTTTCTGACCTATAATTCCACTGATGTTTCCTGGAACAGCTACTCCAATGAAGGAAGTATCCACAACCTTGGAGGCCGGCTGGGAGCGCAGATTGCCGATCTATTCTTTATCAGCTTCGGCCTGGCCTCATACCTGATTCCACTGGCGCTGCTCTATATGGCCTATACCCTTTTCCGCTTTAAAGAGATCCGCCTCCGCTCATACAAGCTGGCGGCGGCGTTTGGCCTGCTCTTCTCTCTCGCAACCCTCTTTGCCTTTTTCCGCGACAAAACCATTTTATTCGGCCAGCAGGTGGCAACCGGCGGAGCGGTCGGCGTGGTGGTTGCACGCGCCTTCAAGAGCACTGTCGGCGTTACCGGCGCCATGCTGTTGCTTTTGCCACTGTTGGCAGCCTCGATTATGATCCTTTCCAAATTTTCCTTTATCCTGTTTGCCGGTTGGTGGGTGGAAAACCTCAAGCATAAATGGGCCGCCTGGCAAAAGCGGCGCACCAATGCCCACGCCGAGCGGAACCGCGTCAAAGCGAAGGAAGACGGACTCCCTGCGGCGGCAGCCAGCGGCCCGGTTATCAAGCCGCTCGCAACGCCACCTCCACGGCCCAATATCCTCAAGAAAGAAAAAGATAAAAAGAAGGAAGACGCCAAAACAGCCGCAGTACAGGAAACCTTTGAGTTTATCAAAGCGGAAGGGGATTTTCACACCCCGCCCTTCTCGCTGCTGGATGTCCCCCCACCAACCGAGAAGACGCTCGACCGCGATGCCCTGACGATGAATGCGCGGCTGCTGGAGAAAAAACTTAAAGATTACAACATCGACGGTGAAGACGTGGAAATCTGCCCCGGCCCGGTCATCACGATGTATGAATTTGCGCCGGCCCCCGGCATCAAGATCAGCCGTATTGCCGGTTTGACCGACGACCTGACCATGGCGCTGCAGGCCATGTCCATCCGCATCGTTGCACCGATCCCCGGCAAGGGGGTAGTCGGCATCGAGGTTCCCAACCGTGACCGCGACATGGTGTTCCTGCGTGAGATATTCAACTGCGAGCATTTTTCCCACAGCAAGATGAAACTGCCGCTGGCCCTGGGGAAAGACATTGCCGGGTTGCCGGTCGTGACCGACCTCGCCAAGGCACCGCACCTGCTGGTGGCTGGCTCAACCGGCTCCGGCAAGTCGGTTTCGATCAACACCATGATCCTTTCACTGCTCTACACTTCCACCCCCAAAGATGTGCGCATGATCATGGTTGACCCCAAGATGCTGGAGTTCTCCATGTATGAGGGGATTCCGCACCTGCTGCTGCCGGTCGTAACCGAACCGAAGAAGGCCTCACTGGCGCTGAAATGGGCGGTAAACGAGATGGAGCGCCGCTATCAGCTGCTCTCCGACAAAGGCGTGCGCAACATCGACTCCTACAACAAGAAACTGGCCGGTGAGCTCATCGAGCAGGAGGAGCTCGACGCGCTCTCCGACGCAGAAATCATCGAGGAGCTTGAAGAGGTTGTTGAAGATGGTGATGACGGCATCGATCCGATCCCGCTGCTTGTTGATGACGGAGAGGCGCTGGAACACAGCCACCTCCCCTATATCGTCGTTATCGTCGACGAGCTGGCCGACCTGATGATGGTCGCTGGGCGTGAAGTTGAGGAACATATCGCCCGTCTGTCCCAGAAAGCGCGTGCCTCCGGTATTCACCTGATCCTCGCCACCCAGCGCCCCTCCGTGGACGTCATCACCGGCCTGATCAAGGCCAACCTGCCGTCGCGCATCTCCTTTCAGGTCACCTCGAAAGTGGATTCACGCACGATTCTCGACACCAACGGCGCTGAAAGCCTCCTCGGCAATGGAGACATGCTCTACATGCCGCCGGGTACATCGCGCCTGCAGCGTATTCACGGTGCCTTCGTTTCCGACGCCGAAGTACAGCGGGTCGTAGATTTCCTCAAGAAGCAGGGCAAGCCGGTCTATGAGAAGTCAATTCTGGAGATGAAGGACAGTGATGAAAAGGGAAGCAGCGAAGACGAGATCCAGGATGAACGCTGGGAGGATGCCCTGCGGCTGGTGGCGGACACCAAGCAGGCCAGTATCTCCATGGTACAGCGCCGCCTGCGCATCGGCTACAACCGCGCCGCCCGGATTGTCGAAATGATGGAGAGTGAGGGAATGATCGCCCTCAGTGATGGCACCAGTAAACCGCGTGAAATTTATATGGATGTCATCAACGCCTATCTGAATTCGCAGTTAACGAAGTAAGCGGGCGCAGAAGTCTGAATGCTGCTCCCGACACTAAGAGGGACTGCGGTTTAAATTAAAATTTTTCTCGTGATATATTATTAAGTTTTATTGACATTTACCGCTGCTTTTGTTAGCACTATGCACATGCGCTTGTGATGCCGCCCCGCAGGAGAAGCCGTGCACGTAACCATGTATCCACAAGCGGTAAACCAAATTGAGAGCCCCGTGTTCCGGCAACGGATACGGGGCTTTTCTGTGCGTCGGGCGCTTGTCAACCGACGGCCACGGTACTGGCAAAGGAGTATACATCTTGCTTAAAGAGATGAAAACACAGACTCACCTGAAGCCCGGACAGAAGGGGACAAAGCAGTTGGTGGAGAAGCACGGGGATGCCCTGCTCTGTGTTCGTTATCGTTACGACGAAAAGCGTGAGGTCAGGCTGAAGACGGTCGAGCTTATCGTCGCGGAAAAAGCAGCTAAACCCGCTGGCCACTATCGCGATGACGACACAGTAGCGGTAATCGTGGCTTATACAGAAACAGCGTTGCGGGACAGCCTGAAAACGGCTGGAGGCAGATGGTGCCCTGAGGAAAAACTTTGGCGGGTACGCTACGGTGCAATTATGGGAGATACCGATTTGATATCCAGAATTTTGCCGGATTGAGCCGATTGTTACAGTTCCTTATATAGGTAGCAAGCTACTAATATAAGGAACTTTGGGATAAGTAAAAAAACAAGCAAAGTTACCTATATAAGAAACTCAGCCGGTTCCCTATATAAGTAACTAATTCCTTATATAAGGAACCGGCTACCTATACAAGGAACATACTCTAACCGGTCAATATGTAGTTGGACGACAAAAGGAGAATTATGTATAGCATTCGATATAACCCCATTCTTCCTGTTGGTGCCGCAGTCATTTCAATAATTTCTATAAATAAAATCATGAGGATGACGACCGCTCCGCCAGCATCTTTTAACCATCCATCACTTCTAGTATTCCAAGGTTTAATCCTCATTCTCTCGTTAGTAGCATTGATTATGCTGCTGGTGCGAAAGCACATAGTGGCAACAGAAGAGGTGCTCCATATTCGCGAAAATTGCATGAGAACCCCGAAGGAAATAAATATCCAAGACATAAAGGAAGTAAGATGGGGTGTGAATGATTCAAGTGTCTGGAATAAAGGGAAAAAACAATTCACGGTAAGCATGAAGAATGGAGAAGACGTGAACTTCTTCTCCATGGCTTGGCTGCCAAACAGAGAACGTATCCAATTTTTTGATTACCTGAAGGGCAAGGGTCTGAGGGTTATCGAGTAGTCATTTACGTGTGCTGTAGTAAAAATGGTAGTAAGCTACTGACGGTTGTCTAGACAGAAATTCGATAAATTTAAGTTTGGTCAAGCCCAGTTTGAATGTCCGTGTTCTTTGAAAGATCAACCAATTCAAGAAGACCGTTAAAGTATACCTCCGCCGG